>JAPCWD010000007.1 GCA_025943965.1 Synergistaceae bacterium DZ-S4 | reverse complement strand
GAAACAAAACGATATTAACTCTGCACAGTAAACTTTCGAGGCTCAGTCCAACTGTTTGTCTTTAGTGCAAAAAAATAATATCCCGGATCTCTGGACGTTATCCAGGTCCGGGATATTTTACGCTTACGTTCCTGAAGCCGATTTCTGTTAAGATCCTCAAAAGCTGATATCAGCTTGTCGATTTGAATATCTTTTGACGCCACGATGCTCTGTAAGGCCTTAACTTCAGCGGATTGGGTGTCTATAAGCTCCAGTGTGTCTCGGCCGTCCTTAAGAGGCACTATATAAGCACTTTCAGTTACTATCGTTCCCGGCGCTGCCATTTTGATTTTGCCTGGACTCCCTGTATTCGCCGATGCGGGCATTCCATGCAGCGGCAACAGCATCATTATTAAGATCAGCAATAGCTTTAACAGCTTTCTTTTTAGCACTCAAAACCACCTCCTCTTCCTGAGATCGTGCACGGTTTATATCTTGAATAAGATCCTCTATTCGCGCTGCGGAGATGTCTGCAGATATTGCAGCTTGAGGAAACTGGGCTGCATGTTGAGGGCTTATCGGTCTATATGTGATGAAGAATAATGCGATACCTGCCAGCAATGCTGCGATCAGCATCAGCAGTATCCATTTATTCTCTCGAATCCAGCTCGTGACTTTCGTTATTTTTATTTCCATCGTTTAGATCATCTCCATAGTTTTGATTCTGTGGACCGTAATTGCCGTATCCGCTGTAATATCCGCCCTGTCCATACCGCTGCCACAGGATCTTGTCTATCAAGTCATCGGCCCATTTCCTGCCTCTTGCCAGACCTACGAACAGCACAAACATGGCGCAAATATGGTTATTTCTGCTGAGCCAGAGCGCACCCAATACCAGGGTCATGCCATATACCAGATCACTCACTAATCCTGTAATCAACTTAGCCAATGAAAACGGCTCCTTCTTCCAGTGCCTTTCGATATAACCGCATACAGAGATAATTAATGAAGCGATCATATATGGCACGTAAATGATCAATATCTTCTGTAATGACTCCCATGCGCTGTTCCATTCACTCTGGCTCATCATTTACCCCCTTACCGTGTGATTCCACCCCAGTTTTCGATCCCTCTGCCCAAAGCTGCTGCAATGCCAGGATAATTAGCCGGGTCACCAAGCCACGCTTCTTCCTGTTGGTTACTTAAGAAGGCAAGTTCAAACAATACTTTGGGCAACCTTGGAGGAGCTGCTTTTAAGACTAGAAGATCCGCCTCTTTGTCCAGGTCTCCGTCACGGAGATCCGCCCGCAGTCTTATCTGGGAAAATGAAGTTCGATAGCTCCTCAGAAGTTCATCTGCCAACAGGTCAGAAGCATCCTGCCCAGGCAGAGTAAAACACTCACAGCCGTTTGCCCTCGAATCAGCGACTGAATTGCAATGGATCGACAGCATCAAGTGAACCTGCAAACGGCCTGCCATAACTCCCCTTGCTCTTAAGTCTGATGACCGATCAGATTTGATAATGCACTGGTCGGTTGTCCTGGTAAGGTATGCCGTATGTCCATGAGCTTCCAGCCAGCTCTTTAATACATGGCCTACACGGAGGGTGGTAATTCGTTCTTCAATTCCTAATATGCGCCCTTTTGCCCCGGCATGTGGAATACCATGTCCGGGATCGATAAGGATCTTCATTTTGCATCAACTTCTTTCATAAAAATTCACTTGTTTATTCCAGGGAATAAAAAAAGCAGCCTCGTAAACGGCTGCTTTACTGTGAGTTTTAGGCAATATTACTACTGTCCCGGCTCCAACGTTCCGTACTGACGAAAGTCTTCCAGTGTGTCGCTTTTGAGTTGTGCATCGCCAACCATGCGCATGATTTCGGCGTACTTCTGCGTCTGCACCGTCTCGGTAAAATCATTGCCATATTTCACCATGTCACGCATGGCAATGATTGCCTGTGCCATGTCCTGATGAAGAGATTCGAGTATTGCGAGGTTTTCAGATACGGTCATTTTTATTCCTCCTAAACTGAGAAATATTCTGCGCTGGGCGAGACCCACGGCTTCGCGTTATTAAGGGTTTCTAATTCTAAGCAACACCCTACCGCAGAATCCGCTTTTGTGGCTTGTAAATTATTCCCATCAACCGACAACACGACAGACTCATACCCACCAGCCGACCCGCTTGCTCCCCATTGAGCGGCTATAACAGACGTGAGGCTGGGGTAAATAATATATTTCGCTACTCCGCAGGCACTACTCCCTAGGCCTTTTGATGTATAAATTGTCAATATCGCTGGACGTGCCGCATTAGTCGTAGTCCGAGACAGTATTGTAACGGCAGCCGTGGTTGAGGCTGGGATCCCCCCAATCCATCGGCTGGCAGTTGTACCTAGCCCAACCATTTGCAGAGGGCCGCCGAACCAAGCACTCTTTGCTACCGCAAGCCCACCAGCCGTTTTCAGCGGAGCCGCCGTTGGACTGGTCGCATCGTTGGTGCTTGTTGTGGCGAATGTAATCCGAGCATCAGGCAGATAATCAGGGTCAATCTTGCCTAACGCATCAGCCTTCGGAATCTTATTCGCCGCCGCCGTTACTGCAACATCTGATGAATCTATCTTCAGTGCCAGCGCATCAAATACCGCACGCTGAGAAGGGGCGAGCCCTGTCTCGTCTTCGGTTATCGCATCGGAAACGGCACCAGGATTCAGCAAAGCCCAGTTTGTGCCGTCATAAGCGAGCAGATATACTCCGTTTGCAACAATGGCATTAGTCGGGATCGCTGCTCCGTTATACTGTATCGCCTTCGCTCCTGTACTGTTCACATTCAAGGTCGGCGCACTTGCAGAATTGCCGTTGGTAAACTTGACCGCTATCAAGCACCCTGCTTCAAGCACAAAATTTGCAAAAGATACTACCTTTGCTGCTGTTCCCGCTGCTGTTGAACAGGTTAAAAAGTTGGCAAACAGAAGTTTCAGCTTTTTGTCGATTTCTGTCATGTTCCAGTTCATATCTGTGTCCCAATTAAGGTCGCCTGCATCGTGCTTTCGTAAACTATAATTTGTCGTCGTTGAAAGTGCCATTATTCCACCTCCAGTTTTGCCTTAATAAATTCGTATCCCTGTGCCACTGTGTTTTCATAATTGTCAGCGGACGGAATGACATAAATGTTCTTTCTACCTGCTCCGATGTCCCGCTGAATCTGAATGCTTGCCTGTCCAAAGTTGCCGTTCTCTGCCCATCTTCTGATAATAAAATGGTGTCCGTTCCGTAACTGGGAAAAACAACGTGTAATTATTTCTGCCCTGACCTCATCACGGAATACGCTCAACACCCCGAAATACAGGATGTGTGATAAAAACAGGAGTGGGCTTTCGTTGCAGATGATGTCCTCCCTGTCAAACACATCAAGGTATTCCTTAATGCCCTGTATCGCCTCGTCAGGTTTTGATTCCCATTTTCTGCCCCGAAACACCCTGTCAAGCCCAACCCCAAAAATGGAATTGAATACCGTTTCAGACGGATCGAGGATAACTTCAAGGTTCGGATAATCCTCTCTTAACCGTTTGGCGATTTCAGCCTTTCCGCAATTACAAGCACCGCATATATAAATGCTCATGTCATCTGTCCCCCCTTAGTAACCGTAAGGTTGTCTGCCGTATGCGCCTAAGCCGTATCCCGGAAATCTATCTTCCGCTCCTGTGATGTACGCCTGTGCCGAGGGAGCACCGATCAGCGAGGTCTCGCCCTTTGACGAACGGATCGTTGCCTTATACCAGACGAAAGTCCATGATTGGCTTTCATTGTAGATGCAATATTGAGTCCCGCCTGTAGCAGTCAGTTCAGTCAAAAGTGAGTAAGAACTGCCGTCAAAACTGCGGTAAACTTTCACAAAATCAGCATTTGTCGGCACTCCCGCAAGTTGGAGCGTAACACGTGACTCCATGCTTGGAAGCGGTTGAATCGAAGCGATTGAAATCGCCACTGTACCAGACGGTACGTTCGGGCTATTTGGCGTTCCAGTCGGCACATAGTCCTCGATGTAGACATTCGGCAGTTCTTCCACGTATCCTTCAGGATGGAACGCCAACCGCTTATACTCAATTGCCTTTGCCCTGTACCTGTTCGGCTCAGTTTCGTCAAACCCGACAAGCATCCATTCCCGATTATTCAAGTACGGGTCTTCCGTGCTTACGGTCGTGATGACAGAACTCGGCGACAAGTCCCAAAGGATCGGCTTCATGTCAAATTCAAGCCATTTTGAGGCTTGCGCCCACAACGCATGATACCAACCGAGTTCCCATGCTTTTGCTTGTGTCGTTATCCCGTAGAGGTCGATTGTCTTTTCGTTTACAACCCCCGCCTTTTGCTGAAGGACAACATCCTCCAACACAATATCCTGTGCAGTAGACTCAACGGCGCTGTCAACGTACTTGATCACAAAACGGTTCGGAATGTTACTCATCGAAGTGTCGCCATAATTGGCGTTGTCAGCCATCGTCATCATGTCCACGACACGGGTATTCAGAGCGGGAATTTCATCGTCAAATACGCAAGCCAGTTTCCCGCCGTATTCCCCAAGGAGCAACCTCCCAGACTTGCACATATCGTGGATCACAGTTTCAAAATTCGACACGGCGCAGTAAGCGCGGTTAAACGCGTAATTATATTCATCGCATTTTGCTCCCGCTTCGGTAAAACTAACCTCATCAATATAGTCTGTGCCGATCCCCAAGCTGACCTCTTTATTCTTTAGCAACCAGAGCAAAGCCTCGGCAGGGTTGGATGGTCCGCCTGTGACCATGCCTGTAACAGTAGGTTTTACAAGCGTTCCGTCAACATCACGGACGTGGATAATGAGAAGCGATGTCCCATAAGATTCCACGGTTTCACTCTGCACCGCCGTGTCTTCTAGTTCGACCGAATCGAGGTAAAGCTGACCCTCGTTGGATGCGGAAATCAGTTCAACCTTAACCTTGAATGTTCCTTTATAGGGCAGATTAACCTCATAAACGCTCTCCTGAGTTCCTGCGACATTTATTGTTTCAGAATCTTTCCCCGCCTCTACGGTCTGGGTTGCGGTCTTAAAAACAGAGCCATTGAAAAGCACGATTTCTGGACTTCCCGAAACTTCCGTGCTGTAGAAAACCGTAACCTTAAACGCTTGTGTCGAACCTCCCTCTTTGAACTGGTGGATAAGTCGCACGGTGCATTTAATTGGAGTTGTTCCTGCATCGTGTGTAGCTTGCAGGCTGTAACTTTCAGCAGGAACATCAAGTTTCGCCTCTTTCTGAAAAACGTGCTTTCCTTCAGATTTCCAATAAAGATTGCAACCCCTGCCGATGGGATAAAATCTGCACCAGTCGTGATCTCTATCATAAAGGTCTGGATTTGCCGTATATCGAGAAAACCGAGACAGGGTCGTATCGTTCAGCCAGACCGTTCCGACAGAGGTCGCATAATCGGGGTCAAGAGAACTCCAATCTTCGCCCACGGCGCAAACAAGCCACATGTCCTGATATTGGTCTCCTTCTAGCCGGTAATGAATTACAGGCATCGTTGAACGTGCCGTGCCGAACACCAACGGAATGGGGGTCTGAGAACTGGTCGGGTGCGCCCAAGGTCCTCCGCCAACTCCGGGGTCTGAAAATGCTGATTGCGGAGAACTGGAAGAACTGTAATCTTTATATGTCAGCCAAGAATATATCGCCGCTCCGACAAACAGCCATCCGAGCAAGCCTGAGAACATCCCCGCTATTGCCAAGTCAACACCCCCTTAAAATACCGCATAAACCTATCTGCTTTTGCCTCGACAAAAGCGATGCTCCCAGCATGGACAAAAGTATCATCGCTTGTGAATATCCCCAGATGTTCTTTCCCGCGTATCTCAAATATCCCAAAATCCCCGCGCTTTGGTTCACGTCCAACTATCGTCCACCCCGAAAGTTTTGCTAGGTCATCCATGCTCCAAGCAAACCAGTTTTTAGGAATGATGTCATCCCATCCATACGAAAAAGAGGCAAGGTGAATACACGTCACACCCTGCCTCCATTCTGCTCTTGCAACTGGTTTTCCGACCCAAGACCTTGCACGAGCAACAATCTCATCTTCCGAATATGGGCAAATGAATTTCATCGCCACATGATCCTGCGCTGTCTCGCCGCGACCCATGGGAAGCCTCCGAACTTAAGAACATTTGTTTTACTGATGCAATCTGTCCTTGTCTTAGTACATATTCCGGACGCACCTAAGTATCCGCATCTTTTACCTTTAAAAACGTGGGAGCATCCCATATTCATCAGCCGTTTTGGGAACGATGCCCCTACATCAATTAAAGTCTTACTGACGGTGAAAAGTATCCCCTTCTGGTCTGGCGAATAATTCCAATCTTGGATATAGCCGTCAAGCAGAACGATGTCAGAGCCTCTTTCATTCACATGGTCTGGAAATATCCTTCGCAAAACGCACCTTGACCCGCGGAAGTCCGTTCCGCTTGCAAGCATTGTGCGGATCAGGTCTGTCTGGGTTTCTGGCAACGTAATTTTGGTCATCTTGCTTATATTTGATAGTTCGACCCTAATGCCCTCTCTGGCAAATGGGTATGGAATATAATTAACATCCTTGTATTGCAAACTTAAATTTACAAGGGATTCCCCGCCGCCAGAGGGTTCATCACTCCAACCCTCGTTAATCATTGCGTTAGTCTTGCCGATTATCATTTTGCCAGAGTAATCCCTGATAGCCCACTTACTGCCGTTAATGTCTGAACTTGACATCCCCCCAAGTAAAACGTGTCCCCAATCAAGGTCATAAATTTCCGTCAGGTCGCTTGATTTAAGGGCATAGTATTTTTCCTCATGCAGGGTGTCCGCACTCATCTGCACAAACGAAATATCGCCGTCTGCAAGCGCGCTGAGACAAACCATCTGATTCGCAAAATCATCTACAAGTATCTTGTGGAAGCTGAAGGGCAGGGCAATTTTTATTGACATTGTGCTTCCAATAGTTGTTGATGCGTTGAAATAATAAATGGTCAAATCGGAGCCGCTGTAGGTCACAAGAGATGCAACTCCATATTCAGAAGTTACCAATACTGAACAAGGTGAAAAGTCCACCACTGCAGACGATATTGTTTTTATGAATACATCTTCCTCAACTCCGCTATATCTAGCAACTATAGTTCCTGTTGTACATGCGAATGTCTTTACAAAATTATCTTGATTGTTGTCTGTATAGAAATCAAGGTTATAATCGTATCTTCTCTCCGATTTAAGACAGACAGATGGACAGCAAAAAATTGCAGGACTGGCGGAGGTATGTAAATTTACCTTGTGTGAATATGCCCCTGTATCCTTTCTGAAGTGGTACGCCATGATCCAATTATGCGAACTAGTATCATAGGATTCCAACAAAAAACAAATAGTTTCAGATGTTTCGCCAACCGCCCTGACTGAAATATGTGAAGGTTGCGGCGGTCTGCTTGCATACCAAGAAATGTGCGAAAGAGTTGACGTGTATTGTTTAGTTTTAGACAACAGCAATGCTTTAAAATCTTCCTTTGCATTACAATTCATCACGTCTTGAATACTAACCATATAATGCTCGGAAAATGCATTCGTACTCGCCGCTGAATAAATCTGCCAAGTGAACAACGTATCTTTATACGCAAAAAAATATTGTTGCGCCCAATTTGAATTTCTTTTATATGTAGCAGGGAATATCGTTGAGTCTGTCCAATCTGCGCTTTCGTCATGCCCCCAAATCCAAAGAACTTCCTGTGAAATTTTGCTGTAACAAAGAAGTATAGCGGCTCGACTATCGTTACGCGTCCTTACACTTCGATAACTTTGCAAAACATAAAGTTCCCTGTCATCAGAATAGCCTACCATTTCAGGTAAATAATACCCTGATAAGGCGAAAGGACCAGAATATGCACTGGTAACACCAGTTATCGTCATTGTACTGTAAGATACGGTGTAGATATACCACAAAGACCCGACAGTACCAAAAATCTTAAAACTATTATCTGAACATGAACAAACTCCTGTGATTATAAGATTTTCTGGATAAGCGTAGCCTGACGGTTTCGTTATCGTGCCAGTTATTTTTTTTTCCGTTCCCGCAATCAAATATTCACCGCCGTGTTCAAGTGCCTCTGGTATAACAAAATTCCCTACGGTCTTTAAGGAGAATCCACTGTTTATATTCAACAAAAAACGCATGGTTTGCCATCCGTCAGATTCAAGAGCGTAGTAAAGGTTATTGTCTGTCTGGTCTATCCACATAACACCAGCAGAATTATATTTACGAGAAAAAAACAAATGTACTTCTGAGGCAGACCTGTAGATTGCAGAAGCAATCCGCACCGAACCGCTTGAAGATACAACACTTGTTGCCGTTATCAATGGAGCTTGATCTCTTGACATTTCTGTTTTTTTAACGTAAATATTATTACTTGTACAAAACAAGCTATACACACTATCAGGGACCTCTTGAAAGGTTTTGATCTGAGAGAATCCAGAACTTATAGGATTCAAGGTTGCTGTTGCACTAGACAGCGAAGAACTGCTTACTTCCGCATATAAAACCCCGAATCTGGGAGAACTGTTCTTTGCAAATATCGTTACTATTCTAGAATTAACCGAATCCCAAAATGCCCCCTTTAAGCCCCAATAGCCTGACCACCCACTACTCATAAGGCTGTTACATATTTCTGAATCTTTATCAAAGATCAGCAAGTAAAAAGCATTATATTGCTGAAACGCCGTAAAGGTATAGGCAATATTGTCCCCCCCCATATAAATATTTCCAGAATATGTATTGGACGCAGAATACTGTGACCCACTGCCCCCGCCTGTGCTGGTTTTATTACTCAACTCCGTTACATCCATAGTGTCCCCAACTACAACCTTAAAATCTTTCCTAAGATCAAACACTGTTTTATTATTTGGTACATCGGCAGAGTTTATTAAATTCCACCATTCGTTGCCAACTTCAATTTCTAAAGTCTCTGCAACCTTAACCCCCGACTTGCCAAGATCCAAAGCAACGGCATCAGAAATAAAATCACTCTTGTTCATTATTACACCCCCGAAACCTCTATCTCTAATGGATGCGCTTCGCTGATAAGAATCGAGCAGCTCCAGTATGTTTTGGATACACGCTGGAAGAGCAGCGAGGAGGAACTGAAACGGACATAATAAGTTGATCCGTCTGTCGGGTTGACCCATTTAAACGGAATGACCCGGCCTTTGTGATTCTCCCAGAACGATTTCAGCGTTGCTAATTCTGTGCCGGTCATAGCATGGATGGTTAATGACCATGAGATACCCAGAAATGCGTCAACGAAAAGCCATTGGGACAATCGCGATGGAGATGTAAATTCCACCGCTATGTCCTCCTGGCTTACTTCAAGAACCGAATATGAGGGGATGCTTATCGTTGCCAATTCGGCAGCGTTGTATTTCGTAATTGCCGGAACTGTCATCGTGCCACACCTCCAAATGCTAAGCTGCCGCGCTCGATCCTCTGTCTCAATACATGGTTTGTCACGATTTGAGATCCCGGATATTTGGTCATAGCCTCATATGTGACCTGTTCCAGGTCCCCTTTATCCAGGACATTAATGATTACCGGGGATGAAGATTCACCGCTTGCAATAACTCCAAGCTCTCCCTTGCCGTTGCGTTTAAGTTTGAAGACTCCTTCCGGTCCGGCCTCACCCATTAATCCAATTCCGCCGGCATGAGGGAAAAGGGTAGGGCCGTTGACGATCCCTCCGGAAGCAAACGCAGTTACCCCGGTCTGATCAAAAACTCCGCCGTTGCCGAAGATACCCAGACCGCCAAGAATAGGGCCTAGAATTCCACCTGTACCAGAAGAGCCGAAGAGCATTTTCATGACAAATGCCTTTGCTATAACAGCACCAATGTCCACTAGCACTTTGTTTAGTGCGTCACTGAGAGATTCAGATCCACGGATCGCCGAGACAAAAGCATCCCCGATAGCATCAGGAACAAGGGCTATCGACTGACGCATGTCATCCCAGGCAGCTTTAACCTGGCTGGCGGTGGTTGCAAGTGCCGATGCCTGTCCAAGCCTGAACGCTTCTAGTTCGTCACGCGCCATTTTTACTATCGCTGGATATTCGGCAAATTTGTCCATTATATTGATAAGCATTGATTCATACTCAGCTCCGGTAATTGTTCCTGCCTCCATCTGAGCCTTGAATGAATCAATGGATTTTGCGGCAATGTCGCCGCCTTTGTTTTGAATTTCGGCGAATGCCTCTTTCATTGGCTCGCTCCAGTTGGCAATGTTGGACATGTCAATGCCGATCTTTTCAAGCTCGCCCCTTAGCTCAATAAATCTGTCTTTAAGAAGCGACAAATATTCTTCATCGCCCAACAGACCCATGGAATTTTCCCATCCCATATCTTCGTAGAATTTTGCTTCTCCCTGGGCTACAGCATCTGTTATTTCAAGAGAAAGCTGTTTCTGGACTTCCATTCGCTCTATTGCAAAAGCGACCTCTTCACCGGCTTTCCTGGCCGCTTTAGCAAGAGCTTCCTCAGCTTCTCTTGCCTTCTTAGCGGCATCGGCTGTGGAAGATTTCCCTTTTTTCGTGCTTGATCCGGATCCGCTCATGGGCTCAACTTTTTTTGTCTTCGGCAATGACGAAAGAAAAGAATCAAGATTAAAGGCTTTTAAGTCTTCACCCGCTGCAGCTTTTTTTATTCTTTCCTGCAGATCTCCCATTCCGGTGTTTTCCTGCCCCGGGGCGTATGGAGTATAGGTTGGCTTATTCCTGTTGACATATTTATTTAAGTTTTTGCCGAACATGTATCCGGTCCCGATCGCAGCTCCACCGACAAGCAGAGCTGCTCCGACAGGAGACACGGCAAGGACAGCATTAAGTCCTGCTAATGCCTTGACTGCACTTCCCACGATCGCAATGTATGACCCGATAGCGAAGGTTCCTGCAACAAAACCAGCGGTCAAGAGCCCTATTTCCACTTTGCTCTGGTCTACCTCAAGGTTCATGTTATCCAGGGCTTTGCTCAGTTTTGGCATATGTTTTTCTGCAACTTTCAAAATGGCAGTTCCAAGAGGTTCCAGCGTTAGCGAGACCTGATTCTTCAAGCGTCCCATTTTTTCTTCAAAGCCGTCGGTCTCCTGTGCTGTTCGTGCGATTTGTCCTTCTGCTGACATGAGGGCTTTTACAAGTTCGTCTACTTCGAAACGCCCCTCACGGATCGCGGCTGCCATATCTGCGCCCGCCCTGCTGCCGAAAGTTTCAATAGCAATAGCGGCTGCTTCTCCGCCCGTCTTTGCGCTTTTTATCGCTTCAATACTTGCCTTTAATGCTCCGGGAAGATCGGTCGCACCGGCTTTCGCAAGTTTCCCCAGTGCTATCCTGAGCGATCCCATTACAAGTTCTGTGTTGACGCCGGCCCTTTCAAATGCGGCAAGTGTGGCAATTGTGCTGTCAACATCAAAACCCATCTGCCTTAACGCTGAGCCATATTTATACATTTGAGAAGAAAGAGTTCCCATTGCCACGCCTGTTTGCTGTGAAGCAAGGAAAATCTTATCGAGGAAGCCCGAACTGTTGTCCAGGGAAACGCCCCAGTCGTTCATTGCTTTTGTCGATTCTGCTACTACAGAACTAACATCTTCACCAAGCAGCCTGCTCGCATCGAGCGCCTGCACAGACAGAGCCTCAAGAGTTTTTCCGGTTGCGCCGGTCCTTGTATTAAAATCGGCAATGACCTTAGATGTTTCGGCCATGCTCTGAGGAACAGATTTAGCAACAGATCTGAATGACTGCTCAAGTTTTTTTAAGTTCTGCCCTGTGGCGCCTGTTCCTGCCGCAATAGTGTCAACTGCGTTGTCATAGTCCAGAGCAATTTTTGTAGCTATACCGCTGATCGCAATGAGAGGGGCAGACAGCTTGGTAATGGTACCGGATAAATTCTGCATCCTCTTTCCGGTACGCTCGATGACATTCCCCATCTTTTTGAAATTTTTCTCAGCTTCAGAAATATCCGCACCGAAAACATACTGCAGCTTGCGCTTTGCCGCCATGTCCGCACCTCCTTCAAATAAAGCCGAACGCTGCCCCCTGATAGAGGCAGCGCCTATTTGATCCTGTTTCTTTTTTTGCTTCTGATTCTTTCCTTAGCTATCTCATAAGCTTCTCGGTTCCCCAATGGCCTCATGAGTTTCTCATCCCAAACTCCGACCATGTCCTGTACAGACGGGGCTTTCTTAACCCAGCAGCTCATCAGCCACTGTGCAAACTGGGCTTGTTTTTGCATTTCAAGATAATCTTTATATCTGCGTGCGATGATCAGGTCATTAAGCTCACCGATCGTGACGTGCCAAAGATCCTCATGACTTAGTTCCAGAGGACCCAGAGCAAACAGCAGATACTGCTGAAACCCCAGCTCCGTGTCCTCCGGTGTTAGTTTTTTTCTTCTTCGTTTTCCTCTTCCGGGACTCTGACTTTGCTTTGTACGGATCGGCAAAGCTCGTCAAACATTTCAGGGAGAAATTCATAGATCGGGGTAGTGTCAGGTTCATCAAGCAGCATTGCTATCTTATCTTTGCCGGGAATCTGCTTTTTCTGGTTATGGAGTATGCCGGCCCAAAGAAGCGAAACAATGTCGCTGTATGATATGTCGCCTGTTGCCGCCCTGAGGCCGTTGTCTCTGATAAAGGATGATATCGTTCGTCCGGGCATGGACTCTTCCAGCCTTTTACAGGCCCAGAAGGGATACCTTACTTCATACTCTTCTCCTGCCAGGCGTATAAACAAACTTATTCACCTCCGGTCAAAGCAGTCTCTGTCAGTGCCGTAACAATGCCGTCCCCTGTTTCTCCCGTCTTGAGAGATGCGGTAACAAGCGCAGAGGCATCAGCGTGCGCGTTCAGGGCAATAACCAGCCCTGCTGCTGTGGTTACGATGTCTGATGTCGCATCTGTCCCCAGATTAACTGTAATGACCTTGTTGGTGACGCTGATCGACATCGAGGCGCTTGCTGAGGCAGGATCCACCAGTTTGATTTTGATGTCATTGCCGGCAGTCCCTGCTGCTTTCGCAACAAGAGTTATATCGTTGTTATCTCCCGCCATCGAAGTGGTAAGAGATGCAAACTTGCCTTGAACAGTTCTTGATACAGGGCCGGTTCCCTGGAATGTAACAGCGGATCCTACGGCATCTTCTGTTGCACCAGAGAAATTCCATCCCGTGATCATCGCTGTAAAAGAATATACTTTCTTTCCGCTGCCGACTCCCTGAGGGTAGTAGTAAAACTTGATTGGCGTCCCTTCCCAGATGCCATCTTCAAGCACCTCTGCAACGGGATCATCCGGATCGTAAAAGACGTTGCAACTTCCATCGGCAACAGCCTGTCCAACCAAAAACTCCTTCCAGTCAGATTCTATCGAGGAAACATCGATCGTTCCGCGCGTTGTATTGAGAGCCCAGTCCTTAAGCGCCGGCAGGAGCGTCGGCACACCTGCAATTTCAATATATACCCGGCTGCCTCTTGCTGCTATTTTCGCCATTCCTTACAACCACCTTTCTAAATATTGTCATAGGTACGAAATGTCATAACGAGGTGGGGCATAGAAGATTCTTCATCAATAATAAAGACGCTTTCGTCCAGGAAATAATCCCTTGAAAGCGTCTTCATTTTTGCCTCTATCAGTGCCTCAAACTCGCAGCATTTCTTTTTCCCAACAAAACTTGGATCTGTCCATAGATGAATGTCAATAAAACTTTTTCTTTCTGTGTCGTCCATAAGTCGCCCTTCATGCCGTCTTATCTGGTCGACGACTATATATGGACAGACAGCATCTTTATGCGCTTTCAGATCGTAAATCTCCGTAATGCCCGGAATATCTTTCAGGGCATTGTCAATTTCAATGATAATGTCCAGAGAGCTCAAGGCATCACCTCTTTCAGCACTTTTCCCATTCTCTCTTCAACAACATCCTCTGTCTTTTCGACTGCCGGACGAAGAAAAGGATCTGGGATACGTGTTCTTGAACCGTATTCAACTGCAAAAGCGTAATACTCTTTTTGCCCATGTTTCGTTTTTTTAGGGTTCTGAGGTTTCGGATAATCGCAAAAAACCTCGCCCCATGTAACATTCTTTCTTCGCTTGGTTTTTATGGACCGTTTAAGTCTGCCTGTATCCACAGGGACAATGCGCCTTGCCTCTTCGGCCACAATATCAAGGCAATCATCTACTGCTTTTTGTGCAGCCTCTCTGAACTTTCCGCCTTCCGCAGCTCTTCTCAGTTCCTCAAGTGCTTCCTTCTCTCCCTTACAGACAATGACCTTAGGCATTTTGATACACGCATTCTGCAATAAGAAGCCCGGTTTCGTGATCCGGAATAAGACCTCTTACTGCGAGTTTTATGCCTCGCCACCAAGCAACATCGCCATACTGCAGAGGCCCGTCATCCGTCAAAGCAAGGCGGATTTCATGTGTCCTGAGTTCTGTATCCTTCATTCCAACAAACCTATCATTGCTGCTGATCGCCGTTACAATGGCCCAAAGGTCAGAAATAAACACTTCACTTTCTTCTCTGCCGCCTCCGGAAGTTCGTGCTGAGGTTTTGCGATACACCTTGATAGATTCTGTCAGGGAATGATCATTCACCCCTGGCTGCTTCATTGAAATTGTAAGCATACCGAAGTCGGGGATGATAGACCTGATTGTCCAGCGCTGGTCATCAACCATTAAAGTACTGCCTGTTATTGGCAGATTGGGTATATCTTCTTCACGTACTAAAACAACAAGGGTACGTTCATACGTACCCTTGCCGGTCATCGCTTCCTGGGAAAAAACTTCCTCCTTAACCGCGGAAATCAATAGTCCTCCGAAATTAATTATTCCCGCCAGTTCTGAATTGTTAAGGAAGACAGTATTTATGTCGCTGCTGATCATGTCCTTAAGAGCCATAACACTGTCCTCCCATTGATATTATTCCCCTCCGGTCGGCACCGGCACAACTTCCCACTCTGTTGCGGCCACATCAAGGGTCACCGCACCGGTAGTATCGTCATGGGTGTGTTCCAGGATCTGTGTGAGATCGACTACCTGATTGGTCACCTCGGTTATCTCTTCGGTGACGCTGATGATCGCACTTCTGCCCAGCATGACCTTAGCCTTGGCCGCGGTTGTGCCTTTTGCTTCAACAACGATCCCGAAGAATACGTTGTTTGTTGAGGTCTTCGTAACATAACCGTTATCGGCATTCCAGAAGACCACATCTCCCACAGCAAATGAGGCATTGGTAACCGCTTTGACTTCCCACACTCCCTCAAGGACAACGGCCCCCGTTGCCCCCTTAGGAATGTTTGTCTCCGCGATCCCGCACATGCTGACCAGTCCTACAACATCTCCGACTGTGATATCAGCGGCTGCGTCAGAAGGATTTAAATAGTTAATTACTCTTCCGGCCTGTACCGGCATTGCCTGTCTACTCATAACATTACCTCCCTCTTATCCGGCGTTCTTGAAGAGTCCGCGGTAATCCCAGCACTTGACACCGAAATCAAGGCGAACCTTCCATTCCATCCCGTCAACGTCCCAGCCCGGCTGCTGTTCTATTACAGGGGCATTAGCGCCGTCGAGGAACGCGACCTCTATTGTGTCAACCAGGCTCGGGCTTGCAGCAAGGAACCAATCGCTTGCATCCGTCAACTGCGCATCGCATACGATGCTGAATTTCTCACGGAAGGGATTAACAACTCCAGCGTTTGCACCGGCGATATCCGCGGAGCTGAGAAGCACCTGTTCTGCCAGGGTTTCAAGTTCAGGCGGGACGAGGATGAAACTCGGATATATGTTCAAGGTATCCAGTTTCTGCGGATCCTGCTGCTTCCGCATCAGCTTCCTTGCCTCTGAAAGCGTGGTTGTGCTTATTGCTCCGGCGGTCCCGATATTGCCGTGGTCGGTATGGAACAGCACTTTGTTATCCTCGGCCATTGTTACCGTGTTATTAACAAGGATCGCATAGACGGCCTTATTGATGGTCCTCTTTGCCGCTGACCCAAACTTCTGCGGCAGTCTGGTAAAGGCTCGGAGATCATCGTTTATGATAGCCTGACGCGTCAGTGCAAACTTTTTGCCATAGGTATAGAGACGGATCGAATCCTTGTTCTCGGCAAAATGTCCGAACTTATACTCTCCGCCTTCGGGGACCAATTCAAGATCTGTTGTTTCACTCAGCCTTACGATCGTCTGTTCCTTGAAATCGCTCAGGCTGCCGACACCGCACCATGCTTCCCATGTTGATGGGGCAGTCCTGTAAGAATCCGCCAGAGTCGCCCTGGCGAGTCCTCCGAGGATATAAGGGAAGTCGTCTGTGGCAAAAGCTCTGCGGGCTACATCCATCCTGGATTCTGCATAGCCTATGCGTTCTCCGCTTCTTATAAGAGATTCCCTGGCAAGATCCATAAGAGATATCCCTCTGAAGCTCTCCGCACCCGGAGCAGATCGTTCCAGGCGAATGCCTGTCCTCATCCTCAGACCATCAACCACTGCGCTGCGGAATTTGTCCCTTTCGTCCTCTGTGACCTGAGCTCTGCTGGTGTTGACAGGAGCATTGGCCGCACGGACCCTTTCTAGGATCTGGGCTCTCACTGCGTCCAGTTCCGCTCCGTTGTCTATATAGCTTTGAGGATCAACGTTAAAGTCCCTGCACAGTGATGTTATTTCACTGACCCTTCTGCGTTCTGTGACCGCTGCTGCCCTTGCCGCGTCATCTGGTTCATGCGGTTCCCTGGGTTCTGTTGCCTGGGGGAGGGAAGATAATTCCGAAAGTCCCCTTTCCATTGCATCAACGACCTGGTCGTAGTCGTCAGCGCCGACGGCCTCACGAAGGATCTCCTTCGCTTCTTTCATATACTGTGCCAGAGTCCCTTTTTCCTTGCGGATCCTGCCGGCAAGTTCCTGCATTCTTTCAAGCAAACTCATACCTTCATCACTCCTCTTCTCAATATTTATGTTGCGTCCGATTCCTACCGTCATATCAGCAGGAACGCTTACTAATGAAATTTCATATGGCATCCATTCCCGCGCCACCATTGCAGGACCGTCTATATCACCTACCGTCACTCCTTCTTTGATTTTTTCCCAACGGGACACCCTGTATCCGACAGATATCCCTCTAAGCGTCCCTGATAAGACCTTCTGATACAGCTTCTCGGCTTCTTCATCCGAGTCGAATACTGCAATTGCCTTGCCCTTCTTGTCCGTTTCATCTATCCAGGCATTTTCAATTCTGCCTATCGGATGATCCGGATCGTGGTTCCAAAGTAAAACCCCTATCTCCAGAATCCTTGTCAGATCCACGGAGTCTGTATGCGAAAGAATTTCGTTGTAGTACTGGTCCTCCCACCAGTCATAACGGCGTACAGGCTCCTCCGATGAAAACGAAAGCTCCACGGACCTGTTGTCCCGCGGAGCTATTGTTACCCTTGCTTCCCTTGTGTGAATGTAACCCGGGCCGTACCTTTGGTCCTGTTCAGCCCTTAGTCGTTCAGTTTCAGCTCTGTTGTGCGGAATTGTTCTCACCTCCGTCTGTCTGGATTTTGTTAAGCGCTCTGACTTCTTGTATATAGGCCTCTTCTCTGGCTCTCTGTTCAACTATCTCCTGCCAGTCATATCCCATTTGGCCGCAGGCATCCTGCAGCGTAACCATGTTTAATGCCAGCTGAGTTTCTATCCCCTTGGCTTCTTTAAGAGGGTCAACCCACTTCCATCCGGGTTTGACCCATTTGCATTTTTGATACTTCTTTTTATTGGTCCAGTATCCTGGAATATTGATCTTGCCGTTCAGCACCATTGAGTCCAGCCATTGCCTGTATATCGGCTGGCAAAAGTTATCGATCAGATCCTGCTGCATCATTTCATAGGTCTTGATATCCTGCAGCCTTCCTTCGCGGGCGGACGAATAATTTACCTGGCTTAGATCCCTGGACAAGGCCTCGTATGACAACCCGAGTCCCATGCCGACAAATCTCAGTATGGCGGATACAAAAGGAGCAGCAGCGCCATTTGGCCGTCCGGGAGTTACAAATTCAGCCTTCTCACCGGGAGCCAGGCTTAACATAGTTCCTATTTCGATTTCGGTTATCTTCTGTCCGGTCGGGCTTGTCATCTGACGCCCAATTGTATTTCCGGGATGCTCTGAGGAAACGACTCCTGTAAGAGCGCTTGCCATCCTGGCGGCTTTAAGTTCAGATTCAATAAACTCGCCGCAATCGCGTACATTTTCCATGATCCCCGCCAGTGCAGAAACTCCTCTTGTCTGTGGAGCCCTCAGCTTCAAAAAACCATGAATAACACGTGACGCTTCTGTTCTGGTGACCTGGCCGATATTTCTGGGGTCAAACCGCAAATGGTAAGCTACGGCCGCCATGTAATCATCAACCTCAACCCCGCCATAAACATACCGTCCTTCATGCTGTATCAGATCTTCTGCCAGCAGGTCGCTTTCAATCAGCTGGAGAAGCAGGGGAAAATCTGAATTTTTATTGGGACTGTATCCCATGATCACGAGGCTGTCCCCGTCCACGATCTTTCGTCTCAGAAACATTTCCTGCATCTGATAAAAATTAAGATTGCGTGAAGCATCGCAGTTTTCCTTGTTGATCCATTCAGCCCACAGTTCTTCGATCCTGTCATTGATTTTCCATAATTCTGTCCCGTTATTGCTCACACAGACCGCCTGCGGCTTAATTCCAAGACCTACGACGTTGCGCAGGATTATTCCTACCGCTCCCTGGACTATTCCGTTGTTGCGTTCAAGGTCCCTTGCCCTTGCTTTGATCAGGTTCCTATAAGGTGCATCAGTGAGTTCTGCCGGCTGGTTTCTAGGATGCCACTTTCCATATCTGTCTGTCCTGGCAGCTGTGTAATTTCTCTCCAGCTCTTTTCTGTAAACCATACGTTCATACGCTGATTTCGGACTTACATAGTTGATGATTTTATCCAGATAATTCATCTGCCGACCCATCCTCCGAAAGAAAGGCTTGCTCCTGTGACAGAGGCCAGTTGATGTTCAAGATCTTTTCTTTCCTTAAGCAAGATAGAATAATCTGCCTTCCTAACAGAACGATTCATCATTGAATATTCCTGGGCTCCGTTTCTTATCGCGCGGATCGCGGCGTTGACTTCCGCAAGCTCAGCCCTGATTTCTTCTTCTGTCATGCTTATTCCTCCCTTCAAACAATCATTGATTTTCATTTGGAGGCATCAGATATCTGACTCCCATGCGTTCTGCAGCGGCAGTTGCCAGGACCGAACAGTCAAGAAGGTGGTTAGGCGTGTGTTCAGTGACCGGTTTCCAAACCTCTTTTACCCTTCCTTTTCCGTCAACCTCCTTGACTCTATGCTCCGAGCAGATCTGTTCGGCATATTCACGGTGTATCCCTTCATAAACAAACCATCTGGGAAGCATTTCATCGCTTGGATGAATGCGCCCCGATATAAAATTCTTGTAATAATTTGTATCGACTATGAAAAGCTTCAGCCCGCCCCATTCAGATTTTTCAACCTGGCTTTCCTGAAGTGGTGACCTTGTGACCGCCTGGCTGGATCCTTTGGTCGGGAATGCGACTCCCGGATGAGTGGCGCAAAACTCGTAAACTTCATCGGTCCTGAATCCTGAATCCAAAAAGGCAAGCTGCAGCAGGATCTCTTCTCCCAGTTCGGTTCTCCATGGTTTATCAAGGATCCTTTCAACCTCACCCCATGTTTCAAGACGGCCATAATCGACCAGCCATGAGGTTATCCTCGGCCCCCATGCCCTGACCTCATACCAGAAATGATCAAGCTGGACGTCTATGCCGCATGTAAGGATCACGGCTTCTTTAGGTACTGTCATTCTTTCATAAGGCCGTTGGAGCCTCATTACGGCATCACTGTTCATAGTGGCAGCGGAAGGTTCCCACGGAAGAGCAAGCCAGCCATTCATAAAGTTCATAAAAGAGATGGGGTCATCCTTCGAGCGCAGAAATTTCTGCGCTACCTGTCCGAATGTTACCCAGGGCGAATATATTGAGTTAAGGTTGTAGGCTATGCTTTCTGGTTTAGACCTTGGGTCCTTTTCTTCGATCCATATATTTTTATTTGATGAATCTCTTTCCATCCTGACCGGACGCCATTCCCCGCGACTCAGCATCTGAAGCTTCTCAATGTCGTGTATTTGTTCATGACATACAGGACATTCATACCAGCTCTCAAGAAGGACGCGGGCATCCCTCTCATGTTTATTGGAATCGCTGTTCAATTCTTCCGGCCATTTGATGTTCTTAAGCTCGAGCTGCTGCATAGTTCCACAGTGCGGGCAGGGCACATAATACCGTTTACTGACCTGGCTGTTTAAGAATTCGTGCCATATAACTCCGTCTGAATATGTGGGTGTGGAGGCCAGAACCTCTTTCCTGTGCGAAAAGGTCTTTGTTCGTTCACTTGCAAGTTCTATGGGAGAAGAATCCTTTCCCGACCTTACAGGAAACTTGTCAACTTCATCAAACAGAAGATATTTGACAGGCCGGCTTGCAAGTTTGGACGGACTGTTTGCTCCTACCAGCGCCAGATACATTCCCGAAAATTGGACTTCAAGCGTTTCTGATGCAGTAGGGTTCCATTTGGACTCAAGAGCAGGACAGCTTCTGATCATCGGCTCTATCCTGTTCTTGCTAATTGATCTGGCCAGTTCATCTGTTGGATAAACCATCAGCATGCTTCCCGGATCTTCATCAACACAGTAACCGATCATGTTCATAAGAGTCTCTGATTTGCCCAGCTGGGTCCCGAAACAAAGGCTGATCCGCCTGACGTGCCTACACTTGAAGTTGTTCATTATCTCTCTGAGATAAGGGGTCCTTGATGTCTTCCAGGGACCTGGCATAGAGCTGCTCTTTTTGTCGAGTATCCTGTTTTGATCAGCCCAGTCACTTACCGTTATCTTCCTTGGAGGTCTCAAAGAGCGCAGCTCTCGGCTGCTCCATAAGACCCCTTGGGGCAGGGGTGGATATTCCATCTCTGCTGTACCGTTCGAGAGTCTCATAGGCAAATTGCTCCACCCTTTCTTCTATCATGTATCTGTATTCAGAATCAGGGAAGAGAAAGCCTATTTCCTGCGGCAGACCAAGGAGGGCAGCCTTGACCTCTACACAGCGTCCGGACCATTCCTTAATTACATCCTCCCTGCTTATCAACTTCCCTGCTTTTTCGTCCAGCTGGATCTCGGCCAATTTTGCGCGCGCTTCCCGCTCTTCAGTTTCGGCCTTAAGTTTCCTGGCCTTCATTTTTCTTTGATCGCCGGGTCCTGTCTGTTCCTTTTGTGATTCCTTAAGATATGAGATGTACCTTTTTACCGTGGGGAACAGATCAAACTTTCCCCTGGACGATTGGGGAATCACGCCCTCTTTGGACAATTTACGGACCCATTGAGGGGTCATCCCCAGAAGCGCAGAAATCTCTTCTGTTGAATATAAAAGTATACTGTCAGTAACAGAAACTTTATTGCTGTCCGAGTTCAGTAATTTTTCGCCCATTTTTATGCTCCTATCATTCCACCTGCCTCAAACGAAACTAAGCAAATTGTAAGTTTCGAACATACAATTTCCGACACTCGTCCGCACCGCGGACCCTATACCCCTCAGGAAGGACCCGCTAACTCCCATTAAAGCCTTGGTATAACTGACTTTTAGCCCATCAGTCCAAATCACTAAATAATCTGACATAACTACTATTGTGTCAGATTTTATTGATCCCTGAGAAGTTGCCTGTAATCAAGACTTATTAGAAAAGAGATCTGGGAGAGATGTAGTTATCCACAAAACTTTATGCTTTTTTATATAATCTGACACAACGATGCATAAACAGGCTATTTCACAAATTTACCCGACATGCCAAAGTCCACCTTGCGGTAGATGTTTTCCAGCTGTTCATCAGGAATGCACGCATATCTGTGTGTTGTCTGTACGGATACATGGCCGAATTCACGCTGAAGGACATCAACACCAACTCCGTTTCTCCATGCCTGGTATGCGTATGTCTTCCTGAGTGAATGTGTACCGATCGAGCCCTTTATTCCTGCCTCATTTGCAGCCACGGTTATAACGTGCCAAAGGTGCTGCCGACTCAGTGACTTAAGTTTTCCATCCGGCCCCTTTTTCTGAGACAGGACAAGTGGAGTTTCAAGTGTCCAGCTTTTCATGTTTTTTATATGAGAATACAGTTCCTGTCTCATCTTGTCGGTCATAAATATATGGCGTTCTTTACCTGTCTTGATCTCAACTACCATTAGCCTGTCGATTATCTGTATCCTGGATCCTGAACCGGCAAGAACATCGCCGACCTGGAGCGCAAGGATATCTGAACATCTCAACCCCCAGTTAATTCCTATAAGTGCAGCGATATAATAGGTTTTATTCCAGTTTTTAAGGCAGCGGAGGAATGAATGTATCTCCGGCTGTGTTCTTATTGGGATCGTCTTTTCTATTTTGATCACCTTCCCGGATTGCTTTATTAAGCCGTTCTTTAGTCATACAGCAGAACTCCTCTGACATTTCCATTCCTATCCAGCGCCGACCTGTCGCTTCGCATGCTGCAGCAGTTGTTCCCGAACCCATGCAGTTGTCCAGGACAACATCACCCGGAAGAGTGTATGTCCTAATCAGCCATTCAAACATTGCCTGAGGCTTCTCGGTAGGATGGTTTGTATGCCCTTCCTGTGGGAAACGGAGCACACTTCTTGGGTACCGCTTGCCTGGATTATCGACAGAAACAAAAGGTTTATATTTTGCATATAAGGACGTGTGTTTGCCGTTATCTTTAGATTTATACGGCGTTCCTTCTGTCATCTGCGGTATGTATGTCGGCAGATGGCGGTAAAAGACCAGGATATTTTCATGTGCCCGAAGAGGCATCTTGTTTGCATTAAGAAAGCCCAGGGCTTTTGCTTTCTCCCATATAAGCTCGTACCGGAACTTGAACATCCTTCCGGATGAAACAATAAGCTCCGTAGCAAAGGGCTGCTGCGCAGTAAGCACAACAGCCCCGTTCTCCTTGACCACCCGTCCCCACTCACGCCAAAGAGGCGCAAGCGGGATCTTTACATCCCATTTGCAGTCTGTGATGCCGTAAGGCAGATCGCAAAGGACCATATCCACCGAACCGTTGAGGATCTTTCCAAAATGATCCATGCAATCGCCGTGATACAAGCGGCCAAGTTCTGATTCAAAATATGTTGACATATAGACACCTCTTATATAATATAAGTTGTCTATGTGTCCGTGTCACATAGATAAAAAATAAGGCGGTGAAGAGTTGCTGCTCTTCCCGCCTCCGTATACATAAATTACAAATACCTCCGAATGGATAAACCGCCCCATAAAGGGACGGCCTCTTTTTCACTGTATAATAGTCAGCATTTTGACTTGTTATTTTACTTTTGCTGAATCATAGATCATTGCAATTCTATATATTGCCATTACAGTTGATATGACGGTAAGTAAAGCATATACAAAGATCAATACTGAAAATATTTTGTATAAGCTGCAATTTAATAAACAAGCTCTTCCTATTACTGCATTAATTAAAGAAAATGTCTGAAGAAGTACAAAGTGAGTAAACGATGCAATAAATACCATCATAGGCGATGATTTTCCTGAGGGACTCTCACCACGTATTGCAGCCTTAAATTTATCATCACCTATAGCAAGGAAAACAGTCATTCCTGTCAGCGATATTCCTATTAGGTTGGGTGAGGTTGATAAAATATACCCCATCCACTCGCGTAAGAAGCTTTCATTGTATCTATTTGCCCATAAGATTATGATTGTTAATAAAATAGATAAATGAAAATATAAAGAACAAAAAACAGATTTCCAGCCGCCATATGTCTTCCAATATAAATTAAATATTTTGCAGACGGGCTTATAGTTATGATTAAAAAATGTTTTTATTTTCTCCATAATTAACACCGCCTGAATTTTATTAGTTATTATCTTGTGCTTATTATATGATTTTATTAACTATCTTTTTTTGAAATATACATCTTTAACATTATAGAGTGCGCTTGTTTCTGTAGTTATCTTCGGGTCATACGTTAAGTATTGTTCTAATGGATAGTCAGAGGTTGAGACAGATACTCTCTCTCCATCTATAGTTCCTACAGCCTTTGCTTGTCCATCAGTAATGCTCAACTGTAACAATGTTTTAATGTCTTCAGTTAAACCTAGAGGTTCTCCTGGCATTGCAGTTTGTGAGACTTGATATTTACGAACATTTGCTTCACGTAAACGCTCTTCCATTTCAATAGCTGCTTCTTCAAGATCGTCCGGGTTGGGAATAGTTATTTTTATTTGTAAAGATCGCTTCATGGGCAGGGATATTATCTGCTCTATAGAATTTCTATCCTTAACTACTACAACATCAACACTTCCGAATTTATCTTCTATCTCTTGTTTATCAAATAAATCTATCAGACCTGTTGCAATAGAATACGGGGATAATGCTGTGTGTATAAACATATAATGCTTACGGAGATCAAAAACAAATCTGCTTTCTCTAAGATTGGGCTTCATGTTTGTTGGAATATAGGGAGCATTGTCATTTTCAACCGGTTTTTTCTCAATTTTGTCAAACCATCGAGATTTTTCTTCTATGTTAGTAAAGCGACAGATTAATCCTGTAAGTGTGTTATCTTCGTACTTTGTTACGCCAGATAACATTAATCTTTCTGATCCACGTATTTTACCCTCAAGTCCATTATTAAATGCATATAAAAAAAGATCGGAATATAATTCGGGGCTATGTTGTGGCTGAGTTTTGATATTGATTATGTAATACTTTAAGCGTTTATCTTTACTCATTTACAAACAACACCTTCCTGTTTTTATGATACATTTATTCGAAAAGTATATCATAATGTAGGCAAGGCTTTATGTGTTTTAAATAGCAGCACTATTAAAAAACCGCCCGATAAAGGGCGGTTTTTAGTGTTTTGATCTATTTTTCTGTAAACAATCCTATGCTATAAGTATACTCATTTTTCCAGTTAAAGTTAGACCCAAAGTTCGGAAAACTATTTACACGACTGGATTAATTCAAAGTCATCACCGGGCATCCATGACAGCACGTATCTTGATAAGGTGTTCAATATCGCGTTCCTTCTGTTCCTCAATGTCCTTGTAGTAATGCCTCCATGCTTCGCAGCAATTACGGCGCTCATTCCACCGTTGCCGTCGTGGATCATCCCGCCCTGGCGGACAAATAGGACGTGTTCTTCAAAGAGCGACCATCCCTGCGGGTATGTGTTTTTATATTCCCGCATTGCCCGATTGATCCTCTTCCACCCGCCGATCTCCCTGATTATCCTGGATTCTTTTTCGGTGCTTAACAATACCGCTTCCGCATATGGTGTTTTTGTCCCCCCGTCGATCCTGACACCGAGATCTGGGACATATTCTTTTTTCAGTTCGCACAGATCGGCTGCAATCGGAGGAGGAACGGTCCCAAGAAGTATGGCAAGGCCGTCTTCATGTTTCAGTATCTGATCTATAAATGCACTGAGCTGCTTAGCCGTAACCTTGCTCATACCGGACCTCCTTTTAAAGTCTTTTATTAGTGATGCCGGCATCGATTACCGAGTTTGACTGTATTATGCGTTCGTACATCCTGGACATGTATCTGCTTTCAAGTTCGGCCAGGCTGCAGTTGGAAGTAATTATCGTCGGACGCTTTTCGTTGTACCTGACACCGATAAGCTCATTGAGAATAGCTGCATTGCTAGGGCTTTTCATTTCACACCCCAGATCGTCAAGGATAAGAAACCCTGCATTTTCTGCCTCGTAAAGATTGCTCCGTTCGAGGCAAACAGCGAAAGCACTGAACCAACGCGCGGACGATACGGCAGCTGATCTCCATTCTCCTGGGCTGTCCCATATCCTTTCAAGCCTTACGCGTATATCACGATAAACACGCCATGCCGCAGCAAAACTTTTCCCTGTTCCTGTTGCTCCGTAAAGATATAAAAATCCATTCCCGCTCCACATTCTGGCTCCCGATACCGCAAGAGTCTCATCGGCTGATTCAACTTCTGTTCGGAATAGTTTGGGAATATCATGCGGCATGCTTTCTACTGCCAAGGAATTTATTGCAGAAAGATATTTCCGGCCACGAGGACACTCCTTCGACAAAATAGGGCATTGTACGTTAACAGGCACCCCGTCAGGCTCAGTTATATCCAAAAGTGCATGCTCATTGCAGTCGTCGAGGCATTCATGGATATTCTCTTTCGCCCATTCTTGAGCCCGCCATTTAGCCTGGAGAAGGCTGCCTATTTTGATCGCTGATCCCTCTACGCGCACGTTCATAAGCCTTTGCATCTATTCCACCTCCCGGCAGTTTATATTTTTCGATGTCCACTTCACGCAGTTCATGTCCTAATACCGTCGCAGGCTTGTCATAGTCCTTCCAGCGCTCGTCCGGTCCCAGAAATGTCGCACCGTGGAGAATGAATCTGGTTTCACGGCACATTTCAGAGCATTCCTCTGCGTAGCGCTTTGCAGCCCGGATCATTGACTCCGGCGAGGCCCGGCTGCGAAGTCGGGTAAGCCACATCCTCCATGCTTTCTGCTTGCCTTTGCTGTTTGGGTACAGCTTCCAGAAATGCTCAAATTCCTGGGAATATTCTTCGGCATCTGATTTCGGTGTTTTCCCTTTAGGCTCCGACTTGGGGGATATAGGGGGAAGATCTTTTAATTCTAGTTCCCTTGGTTCTAGTTCCTGTGTATCGGATTTTGAACCCTCCCCCTTCAAATCTTGAACCCCTGCCCCTTCAATATTTGAACCCCTCGAATAAACACTGTGTCCGATGATCCTATAAAGGCATGAGGTTTGACGTCCGTCACAAAAGCGTTCCTCTCTTTCAATTACGCCCCTGGATACTAAATTTTTTATCGCTGTTCTCACCGTGTTTTTTGAACAGTTGGCAGCTTCCGCAATGGTGCCGATCGACGGACGGCTGCTGCGATTGTCGCCGACACTTGCAAAAGCGCACAGTATTGCATATATGGCCTTATCTGTAAGAGACAAGACCCTGTCTTTGATTACCTCGATATCGACGACTGCAAACCAGAATCCGCGATCATCGGATAGCTGAAGCGTCTCTTCAGGCATTGGCATCACCATCATTGATTTCTTCCTTCATTGGCCTGTCATCCATCTCCGGATGTGTGTAGGAAAACTCCATCAAAAACATGATTTCGCACATTGCATGAGCAAGGTGGTTAAACCCTGTTTCCGGATCGTGTGTCTGACCACTAAACCATGCGAATAAATGTCTTAAAGCCGCAGCATAAGGACGGCTCCAAACAAAGCCCCTTTCCCAATTGCGAGGCGAATATTTATTTGCTCCGTAAGTAAGGACTTTACCAACATCAAGCAATGGTTTTACAGGAAGCAGATCAAGGCGCACTTTTTCTGCATCAGCTTTAATTGCGAAATTCATTCTGATTTTTCCTCCTGCGATTTCCATCTCGGACACCAGCATTTATCATGTGGCTTGAATTCTCGCCGCTCTGTATTCAGCCCGTTCCGGCATTCAACAATATGTGCGCTGTCAGTGATCCAGTAATCACCTGTAATATTTCCGCAGTTAAAACAGTCACAGGCAGGTACTTTAACTTGCACAGCGATCAGCCTCCCTGAATGCAAAATTAATACAGTTTTCCGCGTCATCGCCCTTCCAGTGTTTGCGGCCGTCAACGGAACACCTGCGCAGATTGGAGCTGTTAAAACCTTCCTGTAAGTCAAAATATATGCAGTCCTTGCATTTAACCTCGTCTCTCATGATATTCACCGCCAGATGCTATAATTCACTTGGGGTTGCAGCCCCGAAGTGTTTTTCAATAGTTCCTCCCAACAGCCTCTCATTCGTGAGGGGCTTATTTGTTTCATGCAATTCAATCGCTCTTTCGATCGTCATTGATTCCCTAATTTTCCTGATCTTCGGATAAAGGGCGCAGAGATCAGCATCACATGCAAGCGCGATCAACAGGCTGCCCATTTTTATGATGCCTCCTTCATTGCTTCGTATGTCTTCTGGAAAAGGTCGTCCGGCATAACATCGATAAGGTGTTTTCCTCCTTCGTCGAATACCAGCCAATCGCCTGTATGGGGATTTTTCAGCCCCCGGCGCTCGGTGATAAGGTAACGGTCCTGCATGTAGTCATAAGCAAAGCGGAAATCGTTCTTGAAACTCTGACTAAGCACATGGTCCATCTTGGGTCCGTCATACTGGATTGCCTTGATCCTTACCCTTGTTCTCTGAAACTTCTGCAATTCAATGCTCATTCTGTTCTTTCCTCCTTGCCGGAAGCACTATCAGCTCCCTGTAAATTCCTGCGATCAGCAGAAGAACTGCCGCCAAACCCCAGGTACCCATATCCCCATAAAAACTCTGCATAAAACCACTGCATGCCAAATCTTCCATCACTCGATCCTCCCGTTCCGGAATTCCCTGTACTGTTTCCGGTCCCTCCGCACTCCCCAGTTGGACATACAGACCATAAGGATAAGCGCGGCTGTTACAAAAAGGACATAGAGAAAGCGATACACTCAGATCACCCGCCTGTACTTTTTGATATGTTCCTCCGGATCCAGGATCTCAACCTTCCCTTCTCTAACCTTCCGGACAAGAGTCGATCTCCCGATGGAATACTTATGGCAAAACTGAGGCGCTGTTAGCCATGGATTGTCTTCTGTTATCGGACGTGAAAAAGTCTTTGAAGTAATCTCTTTCAGGATTTTGTCTACCTTGCTGGTCATATCCACGATCGCCTGATATTCTTCTTTAGGCATCATCACAAACTGTCCCGTAAATGGCTGCATGCTCATTCCTCCTTCCGTGCTGATATAACCTTTTAGGCTACCAGGGCCAGCTTCTTTTTAAGGAATAGATTGACGAAATAAACCTGTCCTTTGCCAGTAACTTTCACCGTGTGGGATATAAGGACTGTACCGTCTGGTTTTGTTATCGTTGTCTCCTTCACCCTGAAGATCCCAAGCTCCATTGATCTCTGTGTCGGCATGTTTCGGGAAGATCCGTACTTCATCAGGTACCCGTCGTTCCGGAGGAACTCAAACAGCCTCTTTTGTCCGATATCGATGCCGTTCTGATGAAGGATCTTTGCAAGGTCGCCGATCAGGATCTCAGACTTGCTTGTGGAAACAGCCTCCGCAAACAGAACCTTCGGTGCGTCCTGCTGGACCTTCTCTGCAAGATCCGCTGCGAGCCTTAAGGCTTCCGGGAGAGTCCTGGGAATATTGAATGAACTAATGTGGCTTGATGTGGCAATGTTCTTTTCCATGGCGTTGAAAGCCGCGATGTAGAGCTCTTTCCAGCGGGCGGCTCTTACTCCCGTAAACCCCATTGCAAGGAATGAAAAACCGTCCCTCGACATGATGATCTCCGGCATTTCCCTGTTCTGGTCGTTGATGTAGGAGGACTGGGAAAAATTTCCCAGTCTAAATTCCTCTGAACATTCCAGGTTTCGGATAGCCTTAAGCAGATCGTTGTGGGGTTTTTCAAAAACTCTGGCAACGTCCCTGCTCGATACGACCGCCTTCCGATCCCTGATCACGATCCCAAATTCATTGTTCATTTATTTGCCCTCCTTTCATTGCTGATATAATCGTTTCAGAATATAAAAATGCCCGGCACCATGACAGTCGGATACCGGGCTTGAGGTTATTAAATTATTATTGAACAAGTTTGTACCATTGGAGGGCGACTTGGATGGACAAATATAATTTGGAAAGAGACTGCGGGTCAACAAAAGAAGTATTTGCTAATTTAAAGAAATGTTCCTCGTCACTATCAGTCCCATTAGCCGAATTAAAAAAAATTCAAAGTATCAAATTGATTAACCCAGAATTTTTTAAAACAATGTCTAGAGTGCAAAAAAGCTTCAATCAATACAAGCTTAATCCTGAACTCCTCGATGCCATGACTAAAGCACAAAATGTCATTTCGACCATGAAAAATAATCCCCTCTTTATTGAAATTGAAAGAACAGCCAAACAGATGGAATTATTGCAAAAGAACATAACCGCACAAATTCAGTGCCAACCAATTGTTCTTGACTACCAATTAAGTGCAGAAAAGCTGAATATTAATAATTACTACTTTAACTCAACTATAGATACATCCCTAACTCAACGCATCTTTTCTACCTACAGCAACTTGCGTTTTCCAGAGATTAAAGAAATATCCCTAGACAATGTTCCTGAAATCAACGAAGCAATTATTAATAACAGACTGGTTTTTGAAAAAATTGGGAGCGAAATATTATCCTCGCCTGCTTATAAGGAAAGAGCAACCCAGACTCAAGCTATCATTGAGATGAATGGCACTGAAGGAAATATCGCTTTAGACTATCTGATGGATAAGAAAACAGAAGCTCCTCTGGATAAAACTATAACTAAAGCTATCCAAAAGCATATTGATAGTATAATAAATATCCCAATCGTGAAAATTTTTTTATCTGTTACAACCGTAGCAATGGCAATATCGTTTTGGGCTGCCACCTTTAGCCCCTATTTTAAGGGGCCGGCTACTGTTTTCCCATTTTGTGAACCTCAAGTCCTACCATTATTTAATGAACAAGTTCCTGCTGTCACCTATTTTATCGGAGGTCGTTACTACTACGAAGCCCCAATAATAATAGGAAATAATGTCCTTAACCCTCTCATATCAGACGTCGCCAGTAAAGACATAGAGGCAAAGTCTGCCGATATAACGGAAGACAAATGAAAGGATCATTATTCCTTCAAACATTAAAAACACAACATCTTTTTTGGTAATCAAATAGCAGACTCCCAATCCCATTGCAAGCCAGAAATAACCTCTTGCCCAGGCGAAATATTCTGCAGTCATTGATTCAGCCCCAAGAGTCAACATACACATACCTCCTCTTGTTTTTTCAAGCCTGGTATTCGATTGTCATGGTGCGTGGAACCTTTTGATGTCTAATCCTTAACCCCGACTGCCTCTAACAGTTCCCGGCAGGTTTTGACGTTTGTTTTTACCCTGTCGATCCAGTCTCTGGTGATGTCTTCGTCGGCTTTGCCGTCGGCGCAGTCTTTTATGATCAGTGCTATTTCGTGCGGCTCATCCGCCAGTTCGTTTGTCTCCCGGACCGACTCCATGACCTCTACAGCCCGGAGCAGAAAATCCCTTGGATCAAAACCTAAGCTGTCTTCTCCCCCTGCGAGACTTCCGGTCCGGCAGGGGCCAATGTAGGGTTTGAAATAAAAAAATGCTGAATGGATTTTCCCGTTTTATTCGATATAGCTTCTAGCAGTAAAACACTTGGGACTTTTTTATTTGCCTCTATTTCTGATAGATATGCTTGTGTTATGCCTAACAGCTCCGCACATTCTCTTTGTGATAGCTTGTTTTCCTCGCGCCACAACTCGATGTTTTTTCCGTTAAATGCCATATAAACACCCCCTTCCTGAGATGAATATATAGCTAACCGCTAAATATGTCAATAGCCGTTCGCTATATATATTTCTGTTGGCTGTTTGCCAATTCGATAACCAATAGCTATATTCTGAATATGATGACAATTAGAGAATTTAGTGAGGTTTTAAAGGAAATTCGAGGTAATACTGCACAGGGTGAAATGGCGAGGGTACTTGGCATAACCCAAGCATATTACAGCGAGCTGGAACGAGGGAAAAAAAATCCCTCGATGGCTATGTTGCGTTCATTTTCAGAAAAAATTAATAAACCACTTTCATATCTTATGGGAGAAACCGAAGATCCTACGCCTGCTGATCAGTCAGCTAAAAAAGAACAGCCTGCAATTAAATCCAACGTCCACCTTGAAATAGAAGAACCCATTTCAATAGATCAGATAGTTATTCCCGTCCTCTCTCCGGAACAGACAGCATGCTGCGGAAATGGCATCCCGCTTTCGGAAATCACTTCCGGCAACGATGAAAAGATTCTGGTCCCGCGAAAAGAAGTAGGAATGCTTTGCGACGGCAAAATGCCATTCGCAATAATCGCTGACGGGGAGAGCATGAAAAAATGGGGTATAAGAAGCGGAAGCAGGGTCGTGATCAACCCTGTTGAGGAACTGCACGACTTCGACATCGCCCTTGTCTGCTACAAGGACAACCTGGTCCTGAAAAAGCTCCGGCGAATGCGTGACGGAAGCATAGAATTGATCTCCGCTGACGGAAGCATCATCACTGTCCCCGCAGACGATGCCTGTGTGCCCGACCTCTTCGCGATTTGGGGCAAAGCCATGACCTACACCTATAAGGAATCCGGAAAAGTAAAACACGGTCTTTAGCCCCTGCAGATGCGGGGGTATTTTTTGTTTATTAGGGAGGATATCTCATGGCTCTAATAAAATGTACTGAATGCGGAAAAGATATTTCAGATAAAGCAGCAGCATGTCCAAATTGTGGATGTCCAACTGAAGAGATACTTGCAGTATTAGAAGAAAAAGCAAAAATGGAAACTCAGCGTGCAAAATTGCAGGCAGATAAATTAAACGAAGAAAAAATTAAATTAGAAAAGGAAAATTCTGCAAAAACAAGACAGATAAAACATATGATTTTTTCCCTGACGATGCTTATTGTCATTTGTATTGTTGGATTTTTCCTAATCAACCACAAAAACAATGCTTTGGATAATAAAACTGAGGTAACAAAAACCACTAATATTACAAATACAGTAGCCACATCCACAGACGCGGAAATAAAAGAGGCAAGAATGAAATATGTGGAGAAAATGGCGGAAGATGCAACCAAAGAAGCAAAACGTATAAACCAAGTTAAATACGAAATAAACGAACAGAGAAAAAAATTACGTAGACAAGTGGATAATGTTGAAAATATAACATGGTTACATTCAAAATTAACCCCCAAATACATTTCTGGCAATGTTCTTTATTGTTATGTAGGAGAGCAGTCCGGCTCGGCATGGCTACGTGTCGTATATGGTTTTGCGCAAGACAATTGGGTGTTTATGGATCGTATAATTTTTAATGTAGATGGTTCCCTCAGAGAGTTTCCAGTCTCACGCTCAGACAGAAAAACTGACATTAATGATGGAATAGCAGAATGGGTCGATTGGCCAGTTGAAGGAGCAGAAGTTGATTTTTTGCAATCTATTGCAAACAGCAATAAAACACTAGTTAAATTTAGCGGAGACCAAAAAGCAAGATCATTCGTTGTGACCCAGAACCAGAAGAAGGCTCTCAAAGAAGTACTAAAATACTACGAACTAAAGAGGGAACTTTAAGCACCTATATTTTTTTATAATTGCAGGGAGGACTTGTTATGAAACGTGCTTTGTGGTTTTTAACTTTTCTTGTTCTTGCAGTGTTTTTATTTACTTCTGTTTCTGCTATAGCCTATCCAAACACCGATCCCCTTGTCTCAGGCGATACGATTGTTTATGTTACCCGCACAGGAAGCAAATACCATCGTGACGGATGCAGCAGCCTTAGTAGGTCCAAGATCGAGATAACTCTTAAAGAAGCAGTTGAAGAGGGGTATGAGCCCTGTAAACGATGCAAACCGCCTAGACTATAAAAGGAGGTAATGAGATGGGATTGCGATTTAGAAAATCTGTGAAAGTTGTCCCAGGAGTACGGCTTAATTTCAGCAAAAGTGGTATAAGTACTTCTATTGGTACGACCGGCGCAAGAATGACATTTAGTAATACTGGAATATATTCCAATATTGGCCTGCCCGGGACCGGCTTATACGTAAGAGAAAGAATTTGCAAGCCGATCAGTCCAAAATCGAAATTGACCGCGAAAGCAACAGACATGACTGTGGATTCTGAAAGCACTTTTGATCCGTATTCAGAGGTCGAAAATGCTAATAAATGCATAGAAGATATTATTAACATAGGATGTAAAACCCCGGCCGTTGATGATCTTATTTCATTTCCGAGAGAAGCCTTTAACGTACCCGAACCAATATTCAAACCTAGCCCTTCAGCCATTTGGTACCCGGTTATATTGGGAACAGCTTTTCTCTTTGTGGGTGCGGTAGCCGGGCCTTTAGGTTCGATAGCAGGATGCGGGCTTGCAGCATGGTATAGCCGAAAGAGAATAATCAGCAAACAAAAAGATATATTCAATAATACTGAGCTTGCCCAATGGAAAGCTGAAAAACAATCCTTCGAAGAAGAACAGAATGAATTGCTGGAAGAATTTGAGAGTGCAATACAAGACGCAGACAAGGACCCGGACAAGGCACTAGAGACAGTTTTTAACATAATTGACTGGCCAAGGGAAACCAATATTTCATTTGAGATCGTAAACGATATGGTCATGCTGGATGTTGATTTGCCAGAAATTGAAGACATGCCAAAAGTAAAATACAGCATCCAGGGTCGCGGATCCAAGAAAGCTGTTGTTGAAGAAGAAAAGAGCGAAGCTTTGCAGCGTAAGGATTATTCTAAGCATATCCATGGCATAGGAATGCTTTTATGCGGGACGGTATTTAATACATTGGATCAGATTAACACTGTTGTGATTTCCGGGTATTCACAACGTCTTTCAAATGCAGACGGACAGATTAATGACGAATATTTATACAGCGTTAAAGTTGACAGGACTGGATGGGAGAATATTAATCTGGACTATGTTAAACAACTGGATCCAATAGAGGTATTGGGCTCTTTTGACATTCGGCGAAAAATGACAAAAACGGGGATCTTCAAACCAATAGAGCCGTTTGAAAATTAACAAGGAGAAAATTAATGGATACACTGTATGCCAGTATTAAAAACGACATTGTATTTGCGATCGAGAGATCCTCCTTTTCCACCTATGCAAAAATTGACTTCCGGAAAGCCGATTCATTTGGGCTTTGTTTGAATAAACATGTCCATAGTTACAGACACCTGCTTTCTGATCTGAACTTTACTATGTTCAGCGAAGAACCCGGCCTCATGCTTTTTGTACATAAACAAAGAAACACTTCGCCCTTTCCCGATTTGTCAAAACTCAAAGAAACCCTCGACGAGCGCATCATGGCATTGGAGAGAGAATATGTTTAAAACCTTATGTTGCTATGTTAAGTTTACTGTTAAAAACTCTGAGTTGATAAGGGGGAATTTTTTATGACACCAGAAAATGCAAGGAACAATATGTTTTGTCCCCTAACCAATATTGCTGACAAAACCTCAAATGTTTCATCAAGTTATAGGAAAGCTCAATGTAAAGCAGATAGTTGCATGATGTGGAGATGGTTTGATTCCCGAAAAGAAGAAGGATATTGCGGGTTAGCCGGACGAGATGGCCGTTATTAATCATTGCTGAAGAAGTCATTTTTAATAACGAAAGTCCCCTGCGATAACGGGTGACTTGAACGCGCTTACCGGGGGCTTTTACTGCGTGACAATATTGTGTGCCCAACGCTCAAAGTTATATATTACGAACTTTTTACCCGGAGTCAAGTAACTTCTACCATTTTGGAGGAGGTAGGATCGTGTCTCAACTTCAATATCAAAATACAACTCCGTATGAAACACTTGTCCCTGGGTTACAGCAAATAGGGCCTATCTCCCTATATAATCAATGTGTAAAAACATTTCATGAAAACCCCACAAGGCGAAAGATTTTTTCCGGATTTACCCGTTATATAAAAACTCTTCATAAAATGAATGTGTTAGTTGCAGTCATAATAAATGGCAGTTTTGTATCTAAAAAGCCCGATCCTTGTGATATCGATGTATCTATAGTTTTTGATGCGAACGTTATTGGATCATTAACTGGCAACGATTCCTTGCGTTTCAAGCATCTTACATGTAACGACGATATATGGCAGCGTCAAAATCAAATAAACTATCATACACATCCTTTTAATTGTATTCCTGTATGGGGAAATCCATCGGAATACCAAAAAGATACATCAAAAAAAATCTTTGAAACGGCGGTTGGCTTTTGGGCAAAAAGCAAGGATAATAGCTATGATAAAGGGATGTTAATTGTATATCTGAACCGCAAATCGTATCATAAATTGGAGGTGCTGTTCTCATGACTGAATCGTCAACAATGAATAATGAACCAAAAATACGATTCAATACAGGCCTTCTCAAAAATAAAGACGGCAGCATCTTTTTTCCAAAAATTAAGTCAATAAAAGAACAGATCAAAGAAAACGCTGAACTGATAAGAAACCTTAGACAAGAAATGATCAAACATCCGGAAGCAAATGCTGCTCTATTAATAGCACTTGAATCTACTATGGCTCACCAGGCAAGGCTGCTTGACGTTTTTGCAATGGATAATGGCATTTCTAATTATGTTGCTATGGCAGTTGATACTGTATCAAATAAGCTCGTGCGCATTCCATCCAGACAACTGACAAGCATAGTAAACGCTGCTGAAGATTTTATGAGGAGCTGTCTTGCTGCGTATAAACGCCAAAACAGACGCCGCAATATAGAATTTGATTTGGATTTCTGTTTGCCATTTGAAAGTTCGTTCGGTTATTTTCTGATTCCTCAAGCAATAGATCTTTCAAAAAAACAGAATCCGAGTCAAGCTCAAGTCTTAAACACTATTGTAAAAGATGCTGTTATAGACCCATTTTATGAGATTCTGTCAAAATCGTCAGACGAAACTAGGCTCCAGGAACTTTTTAATAAATGGGGCAGCGAAGTCGCAAATGAGTATGAGAAATACATACGTATTATTTCGGAACAAAACATTGCAATATCTATATATTCTGAAAACCGCGCTTTCTACACAAACAAAAAATTCGCTGACTCTGTTCTCAATAAAATGATGACAAGTGTTGAAGAACCAAAACAAGAGACTGTTCCTGCCAGAATATGCGGCATTGTCACTTATGCTGGGAACAGACAGGTTATGCTTGCAAGAGATAAAGGACGCCGCATTGATGCATCTTTTCCAGAAGGGTTGGAAGGTAAAATACTACAGCTATTTGATCAGCAAGTGAAAGCTACGTTTAATCATAAAATGGACAAGAAAGCAGTATCTGGGAAGATTGATGAAAAATGGGAACTTTTAATGGTGGAAGAGATCAAAAAATAACATACAAACTATTTTACTGTACAATTTTTCGTATAATTTTTTTATATCAACATAGCACCAACATTTGATATAACAAGTTTTGTTCATTTAACATGGGTGTCAATATCGCCCACCAGGCAAATACAGGAGGTTTCCGGTAAATTCCGGAGACCCCCTTTTTATGTTTTTCCTGATCAAAACACAGTCAACGTTTATCGAATCAATAAGTCTATCCCTGTCTGGGACTTGTGCAGAGACGTCTCTTTTTGCCCAATGTATTTTTTTCTGTGTGTTAGAATGGTTCGATGGTGTTCCCAATGACAGATAAACATAATCAGACATGAAAAGAAGATGATGGGAAATTGATGACAGGGGCCGAGTACAACAGGAAAAAAGTGATCGCCTCCTCAGCTGCAGCCACGATACTTTTGGCTTTGATACTCTATTCGGCGGCAATCATACTCATCGGAAACATAAAGGACATAGTGATCAATCAAGCCGCAGCGGAAGCCAAGGGCATCGCAGCCACTGCTGCAAGGTTCATAGAAGAAAATGTCTCCGACTACACAAAATTGTCTGAAGTCGCAGATTACTCAGAGGAAAACTACGACAGTAACTACTATCTCAAAATGAACAGACTCTTCCGAATGATAAAAGAAGACACAGGTGCCGACTTTATTTTTACTGAAAAAAAGATCTCGGAGAGCGAGATCGAATATATCCTTGACGGCGAGAACCCCAATTCTGACCTTTTTTCTCCGATAGGATCAAAGGACGGCATGTCCGAAGAGGAACTGAGGGCTTTCGACGAAGGCATCATCACCGCGACCGGCATGATCACCGACAAGGCATGGGGCGACTATCTGACCGCTTTCGCGCCGATAAAGGATTCAGGCAAAGTCGTCGGACTGGTCGGGGTCGATTTCTCCTCAGAACACATCAGGAAGATAGTCTGCAATGTCTCATATGTTACATACTTTTTCCTTTTCATCCTTATCGTTCTTTCGTACATATCGATCCACAATCTTTTCAAAATGCACTATTTGTCCCTGAACACGGACTTTATGACAGGGCTTATCAACAGGCGCGGATTCGCTGAAACGATCTCATGTGCGATAGATGAGGCAAAGAGGAGCGGCAACTCTTTTGCCCTGGTTATACTTGACATAGACGATTTCAAGAATATCAATGACAGGTGCGGACATCAGCACGGTGACGAGATACTGAAAAACATCGCTCATAAGATAAGGCAGAACACAAGGTATTCCGACTGTTCTTTCAGGTATGGAGGAGATGAGTTCGCGCTTATCCTGCCCGGCACTGACAAACAGGAGGCCCTCTCGGTCTGCAGGAACATCCAGAAAAGCATCGCCAATGACAAAAGGGGCAGTGAAGAGGGGTGCCTGCCTACACTCAGCATCGGTATCTGTGGATGGTCTGACGGAATGACCCCGGAAGAGATGATAAGGGCCGCCGACGAGGCGATGTACCTTTCAAAGAATGAAGGAAAGGACAGGATAATGCTTTCCTGATAGAAACACTATATCCCGGGGCTTGCGCCTGCTCCGGAATATCAGCCGCACCTGTTTAAAAAATTACGCACTACCGCCAGGAAGATCTCCGGTTTCTCAATGTGGTGGCAGTGGGATGCATCAGGTATGACTGCTGCCTCGCCCCTGCAAAGCGCATCTCTGTACCTGAACACAGTCTTCGGGGAGGCCTCGTCGTGTTCACCGCATATCAGGAGGGCCGGGATGCTTATCTGCGGAAGCAGGGGCAAAAGATCAGCACCCTTGAGCGTCCCTGTGGTGGTGAATTCACTCGGCCCCCACATTGATAAATAGATATCCTGGTTCATATCATCCAGTGCTCTCACAAAATGATCAGGCCATGGATCCAGCCTGCAGACATGCAGGGAATAGTATTTCATCATCACTTCCATGTAACGGCTGTCCTCAAAGTTTTTCGTGCGCTCCGCTTCTTCGATGGTCCTTTGATCATCGCAAGAAAGTTCACTGATGTACTTTCTCTGGTCTTCCTCCCACATTGGAACGCTCAGAAGCGGGGCTGAGAAAATCACGCTTCTGACATTGTCAGGTTTTTCTTTTATCAGATATTCCGCAGCCAACATCGCACCCCACGAATGTCCCATAAGATTTAAATATTTCAAACCAAGTTTTTCAATTACATCTTCAAGTTCCTTAACATAATTGAAAACAGAATATTCTTCACTTATAAGCATGCTTTCTGAACGTCCGCATCCATGCTGATCATAAAATATCACGGGTCTTTCGGAAGCAAGCTCTGAAACCGTTTGTGGCATGCTTTTGAATCCCGGACCTCCGTGCAGCACAAGAAGCGGAGTTCCCGGCATATCGTCACCGTAAGTCTCAGTCCAGATCTTACCCTTTTCGGTCATGATGTATCTTTCTTTACCTTTCATCGACAACATTACTTTTTCCCCTTTCATTGAGATGGCACACATTTTTCAGTAATATTTACGTTTTTTAATGAAATATATTCAAATGTTACAGTTAATATTTTACACTTATTCGCACATAGAAAGATATTCAAAAATCGTTTATACTATAAAATAGTTTAATTAATTAAATTCACAACAAAGGAGGTCGTGGAATGAAGAAAAGAATACTTATTTATGCAGTTTTATTTATTGCAATGATCACGCTATGCAGCACTGCAATGGCAGCAAGCGCCAAGTTCGTCAGAGCATACAGGGACAGCAGCTACGACATGTATGTAAACCGGGTAAACATCATCCAGAACCAGGGTGTCATTTCTTTCTGGGTCAAAAGCGTCTACTCCGATCAGGGAAAAGCACTGGTCAAAAAAGAGCTCCCCAAGAAACACCAGAAGGCACCTGTGGAATATGGGTTGGATTACTTCGTATTTGACACAAAAAAGGGGAAATACATTATCAAGCTTGCCTCAGTCTATTCAAACGGCAAGGAGATCTACCGCGAAGGCAGCAAGAAGTGGCTGCCGATCAAAGATGGAACGATAGCAGCTGTGTTGATCAATGAAGTCAACAAAGCTCTTGCCGAAAAGAATAATTAGAGAAGAAGAGGCAGGATCTATATGAGGATCAAATACAAAAGTTTTTTATTTTTGTTTATTCTTTCTCTTGCGTTTGTTTCATTGTCGCTTCCCGTAGAGGCCGCCCTTTCCTCAAAATACGACTCTCCAGCAGCTGCAGCTCAAGGTTCGTCTGCAGTCAAACCGTCAGTTCCGGTACAGCCCGCAGCTGCCGCTCCTGCAAAACCTGCTCCGGCAGCAAAGCCGACTCCTGTTGCAGCAATGAAAACTAAACCGGCGGATCAGCCTACAAATGATGCCGGTCCATCGTCAGGCCGGGCGACCGTTATAGAAAGAAAAGACCTGAAGGCAAAACAGCTGGAACTTATTAAGAAAGAACATGCAGTTTATTGCAAGGCATTTATAGACGCCGAAATGGGACTTCGTTATTTCTATAAAACACAGTATGACGCAAAATACAGGGGCGCAAAAGCTCCGACAGCCGATGAACTGAAAGCGATGCGCTTTGAGCTGAGCCTGCTTATGAAAGACCTCGGTTCAAGCGCAAAAAGATATGCCAGCAATATAAGAATGGCAAAAATGGCAATGCTTGAAATGGAAGAAGAAGAAAGATCCGTCTTCGCGAAAATACTTAGTCAGATAATAGGCACACCTGCCTATGCCGTGGATGCAGGATCCCTCAGTGGTGTTGAAGCCGGCCTGAACAGTGTTGCGAACTCAACTGCGGACGTCGGTCTTTCCTCTGAAGCGGATTATGCGAACGCTGAAGCCAACTCCGCCAAAGCCGGAGAGGTCATAGCCTCTGCAACTTCATTGGCGACGACCACCGTTCTTGCGGGAGCAACGATCATTGGTGGAGCGGCGGTAACAATGGGAGCGGCAACTACCGGTGCAGCTGTCATCGGCGGCATAGTACTTGTTGGAGGTATCGTCGGAGGCGGCCTTGAAACAGTTGACGCTGCGATAGGGTTCGTTGATTCTTTAACGGAAAAAGAGACCGACACCTCGGATCTCAAAAAAATATCTTCAACGGTAAATATTATCAATGTCGGAGCCGGAGCAAAGAAGAGTGAATTGGTGAGAGTTGCTGTCGATGCTGCCGATGCTACCAAAGAAAAGTGGATACCGGCAATATTTGAAGCAACAGAAAAGAGCGACTGTCCGGGAAAGGACGGGGTCAACAAAGTCAAAAATGCCAAAAAGAATGCCTCCTCTGGTGGAAGCGGTGGGGGCGGAGGCGGTGGCTGATAGGATCTAAACTTAGGCTCGGTGAGCCTTATTAAAACATTAAACAGGGGCGGTCCTAAAAGGGGCCGCCCCTGTTTCGTTCACAGAATAAATACAGGATTTATGCTTTAAAATTTGAGTTTTTGATTATAACAATAGTCAATTTTACGATCATAAGATTTTAAGACAAAGGATCAGCTGAAGATTTGTCAGCTTTGCAAAGTTCTTCTTCCTCTTATAACGACAATTGACATATATACAAACTAATAACTGTGGTGAGATAATCACAATTACAAGCATGTATTACTAAGGGGGATGGGAGATGAAAAACAAGATCAATGCGGCAGTCTTTTTATCTTTATTATTCACAATGCTTTTCTTTTCCGCATCAGCAGACGCACAGAGCACAAAATTTGTTCGCGCGTACAGGGACAGCAGTTACGACATGTATGTCAACAGGATGGACATCATCAGCAACCAGGGTGTCATATCTTTCTGGGTCAAAAGCGTATACTCGGATTCAGGAAAGGCTTTAGTGAAAAAAGAGCTCCCTCAAAAACTGCAAAACGCACCTGTAGCGTACGGGCTGGACTATTTCGTCTTTGACACAAAAAAGGGTAAGTATAACATTAAATTAGCCTCTGTGTATGCAAATGAGAAGGAGATCTACCGTGAGGGCAATAAAAAGTGGCTGCCTGTAACACAAGGAACTGTAGCAGTTGCGTTGATCAACGAAGTCAACAAAGTACTTGCCGAAAAGAATAAATAACGAGAAAGAGATGTGAGCCCAAAATGAAGATCAGGCATAGAGCACTGTTGTTTATTTTTATCTTTTCCCTGGCGTTGACCTCTTTTGCTTCTTTTGCCGAGGCTGCACTTTCTTCAAAGTATGAGTCTCCCGCCTCAGGAGGAAATTCCGCGGCTGCAGCTCCTGCTGCCGCCCCCTCAAAACCGGCTCCTGCAGCAACTGTAAAAACAGGCCAGCAGGTAAAAAACAATACCCAAACGACCGCGCAGGCTCCCGGCGGAGAACAGGTCACCACATACAAACTCCCCCAAAAGTATCTTGACGCGATAAACAAGGAACATGCACGCTTCTGTAAGGCAGCTGTGGATGCCGAGATGGGACTCCGCTATTTCTTTAAGACCGGATATGATGCGACAAGAGGCAAAAAGGCACCCAGCCAGGAACAGATAAAGGCAATGCGCTTTGAGATCCAGCTCCTGATGAAAGATCTTAATTCCAGTGCGAAAAGGTATGCGAGAAACGTTGCATTCGCAAGGGTAGCGCTTGATGAGATGTCCGATGAGGAGCGTACCTTTTTTGCGATAATCTTCAGACATATCACAGCAACACCTGCATTTGCCGAGGGACAGTCGCTTTCTTCCTCAATGGCAAGTTTCGAGGCCAACCTGAATAATGTAGGCGTTCAATCATCAACTGTGGATGTAGGAATAAATAACATCAGTCCGTCGGACTTTGGTAAGATACCTGAGGCAATGCCTCAGACAGCAAGCGCATGGGAGAGGTTTGCGAGCAGCAGGGGAGCGCACATAGGAGCCGCGGGAGCAAAACTTCTTGCAGGGACAGCACTTACTCTTGGAACCATTTTCGGAGGTGCGGCGTTGGTTTCGACCGCTCCGGTCACAGGTGGAGTAATGGTAATTGGCGGCATACTTGCAGGCGGCTTTGAATTTGTCAGCGCAACGATAGGTTTTGTAGACGCAGTTCAGGGAAAGGAAACTGACGAAAAAAGCTTGGAGTCGATCGAGAAAGCTTCGAAATATATCAGCCTTCCTGTGACGATAGTTAATCCCGGAAAGGGTGTCGTTGAAGGCGTCACTACCGTACTTGAAGGGACAAAGGATTTCTGGGTCCCCTGGATGACAGAGTCGGACGATCCTGAAAATCCGGGAAATGATGGCGCAGAAGCTGTGAAAAAAGCTGCTGAATCATCAGGCGGTGGTGACGGTGGCGGTGGCGGTGGCGGCGGTGGCGGTGGCTGATAAGATCTAAACATAGGCTCGGTGAGCCTAACTTAAGAAAACAGGGGCGGCGATCGGCCGCCCCTGTTTGTGACTAAATAAGCATATTATGAGCAGTTATTTCTTCCTGCTATAAGGCGTATACTCCAGCGGAAGGGAGGTCCTGAATATCCCGTCCCTGTTGTAGTAGGCAAGCTGGATGGCGGGAGCACCCGGGATCGCCGCTATTTCTCCTATCCCCTTTGCCCCCCGCGCAAAACCATCTTTTGCCTTGCCGATAACTATGCTTTCTATATCAGGCACCATGTCGGCCCTGAAAAGCCCAAGCGTCCCGAATTTGGCCTGGGGAACGCAGTCTTTGAGCGGATAATTTTCTGTCAGGGCATACCCCATGCTCATTACGACCCCGCCTTCGATCTGCCCCTCGACGCTTTTGGGGTTTATCGCCCTGCCGACATCATGGGCTGCTGTGATCTTTTTTATCCTGCCGTAGTCATCCAGAATTACAAGATGGACCGCATATCCATATGATATATGGCTCACCGGATGGGGCTTTTCCGACCCCATTTTATCTGTGACGCTTTCGAATTCTGCGTAGTATTCGCATCCTTCCAGTTCATGAAAGGAGGCCGTTTCCATATCTTTTTTCAGCTGTCCGGCAGCTTTCCTCGCAGCTTCTCCTGTGATGACCGTCTGCCTTGATGCGGTAGTATTACCAGAATCCGGGGTAAGAAATGTATCGGCAGGATCGTGTACGACAAGCTCCGGAGAGAGCCCTGTCACGTCACATACCATCTGCGTGACTACGGTGCCCAGCCCCTGTCCGATGCATGAGGCGCTTGTGGCTATGTGGGCCCTGCCACCCCTTACGCTTAGCCTGCACCTTCCGAAATCAGGAACTCCTACGCCCAATCCGGCATTTTTCATTGCACATGAGATACCGGCTTTGGGATTCTTATCATAGTCATCTTTAACAGCCAGCAGGGCTTCTTCAAGCGCTGTCGTATCATCTGCGATCTGTCCGTTTGGAAGCTCGTCTCCGGGCCTGATCGCATTTTTGAAGCGGAACTCCCAGGGAGAGAGTCCGGCTTTTTCAGCAAGAAGGTTTATGTTGCACTCAGTCGCGAAACAGCTCTGAGTCACGCCGAACCCCCTGAATGCCCCGGCAGGCGGGTTGTTAGTATATACAGCAGTTCCACTGATGTCGATGTTCTGGTAATTGTATGGCCCTGCCGCGTGAGTGCAGGCTCTCTGAAGGACCGGTCCCCCAAGGGATGCGTATGCGCCGGTGTCTGAGACTATTATGGCTTTCATGGCAGTGAGCCTTCCATCCTCATCGCAGGCTGTGGTCATCTCTATCTCCATCGCATGCCTTTTGGGATGGACCTTGATGCTCTCTGCCCTTGTAAGGGAAACTTTTACCGGACGTTTGGTCAGATACGTAAGCAGCGCGGCGTGATGCTGGACACTCATGTCTTCCTTGCCTCCGAATCCGCCGCCTATGATCGCAGCAGTCACCCTTACCTTCTCATGAGGCAGGCCCAGAGCTTCAGAACACTCCTTCATCGTCTGGTATACTCCCTGATCAGCAGAATATATCCTTACCACACCGCCGTCATCCATCAGCGCGACCGCTGTCTCAGGTTCAAGAAAAGCATGTTCTGTAAAAGGGAGAGAGTAATGGTTTGTAACGATGTGTTTTGAATTTTTGATGACCTCTTCCGGATTGCCCCTCTTAAGGTCAACTTTTGACATGATATTTCCGTTTTCATGTATTAAAGGAGCTCCCTCTGCAAGCGCTTCAGTCGGCGACGTTACCGGCGTCAAGACCTCATATTCTATTCTTATCAGTTTTTTTGCTTCTTCCATTATCTCCGGGGTTTCGGCCGCGACAAGCGCAAGTGCGTCCCCGACATACCTTGTGCAGCCACCGACGGGGATCATTACGTCCCAGTCCTTTACCAGGTGACCTATTTTTTTCTTGCCCGGAATGTCCTCTGCCGTAAATATCCCAACAACTCCGTCAAGTTTTAGGGCTTCAGAGATATCTATCGATCTGATCACCGCTCTCGGATGTTCTGTCCTGACCGCTGAACCGTATATCATTCCGTCTATTTTGATATCAGCTGCGTATTGGGCAGTTCCCAATACTTTTGATACTGCATCTGTACGTGGAATATTCTCTCCAACTGCACCCGTATAGTGTTCACTCGGTACCGGGATATCCTCCCTGAACATTTTAGCGGCCAGCAATATCGCCTCTTCGATCTTCCTGTAGCCCGTGCAGCGGCATATGTTATTTTTTATAGACGCTTTTACCTCTTTAATGGTCGGTTCCGGTACTTTGTCGATAAGGGCCTTGGCGCTTATCACCATTCCGGGGATGCAGAATCCGCACTGCACGGCTCCTGAGACCGAAAAAGCGTAAGAGTAGACATCTTTTTCCCTTTGACTAAGGCCTTCAACAGTAAGAATATTTTTGCCCTCAAGACTTTTCAGCTCCTGCACGCAGGCCTTGCATGCCCTTCCGTCGATAAGTACCATACATGTCCCGCAGGCACCCTCTTTACACCCGTTCTTCACAGAGGTCAGATCGAGGTCTTCTCTTAAAAAATCTATAAGTTTTTTGTTTGTTTCAGATATTTGGATATTTCCGTTAACATGCAACTGATACATAGGCAAACCCCCTCAGATTGGAATACTGTTCCGAGCCGCTTTGATCATCTCTGCAACTTCTTTCGGCAGCTTTTTATCTGAAGGATCAAGGGAAGATGTAAAAACTTTCCCTTCCAGCCTGACCTTGAATCTGCCATTTCCCATGTCAAAAAAACCGCTGTTTTTGCTTTCGTTCAGATCCTTTTCCCTTGAGAAGTATGTGAACTTGTCTTTATAAGGCGCTCCCGTCCAGGGACAGAACGTTGAACAGTTGCCGCACTCGTTGCAAAGGTCGTCTATGTGTATTATCTGAGGTGATGATGATCCCGCAACATGAACTGAAATATTGGCTCTGTTCGGGCAGACGTCTACACAGTTCTCACAGAGGACCCCGCATTCAAGGCAGCGCTCAGATTCTTTTTCAGGAGACTCACAAAAGACAAGCTTGCCCTTTTTTAAGCGAAGACGATCAGTGTCGCGCTTGTTCTTTTGAAGATCATTGCTTTTGCACAGTCCTTCCCTAAATGCGATATTATCAGCAACGCGCTTTGCATCGGCTATGGCTTCGACCACTGTTCTGGGGCCGCATCTTGCGTCGCCTGCAACGTAAACGCCCTTGATGTTTGTCTCATAACTTTTTCTGCACGTTACTGCCCGGCCCTTGTGATCCACAAATATATTATTGTCAGTGAAGAGATCTGAATCAACGTTTTCTCCCACAGCCTCTATAAGAGTATCAGCCGGGATCATAACTGTTTCCCCGGTGGGTATCGGTGACCTGCGCCCGGAGGCGTCCCTCTCACCCAGTGTCATGACGGAACAGAGAAGTTTCCCTTCCTCGTGCGAGATCGGCTGAAGCAGCTCCCTGAATATCACGCCGTCTTCCATTGCCAGCCTGAGTTCCTCTTCTTCTGCAGGCATGAACATAGCTGTCCGCCGGTATACTATGCTTACCTTTTTGACTCCCCTGAGCCTTTTGGCTGCGCGGGCGGCATCCATTGCCGTATTGCCTCCGCCGATAACGGCAACATTCCTGCCTAAATGTATTTTTTTCTCATCTTTTTTATACGAGGCAAGGAAATCAAGTGCGTTGACCCTTTTTTCGCTTTTTATATCAAGCTCCCCATGCTTCCATGCTCCTGAGGCAATTACAATATATTTGTAGCCCTTTTCCTTTAGTTCATCTACAGAGGAGATCTTTGTCCCCATGATGAATTCAGCACCGGTATTCTTTACGATCTCAATATCCCGTTCGATGGCACTGCTCCCTATCCTGAAGTCTGGGATCACATGCCGCACTACTCCTCCCGGCTCATTTTCCCGTTCAAATATTGTGGTGCCGATACCGTACCCCTGAAGGAAATATGCTGCGGCAAGACCTGCCGGACCTCCGCCTACCACTGCGGCCTTTGCTTCTGTCATGCACCTGGCCGGTATGACTTTGTCAATGATTGTTTTAAAACCTTCTTCGGCTGCCTTGAGCTTCACATCCCTGATCGCTACTGACTCTTCATAGTGGTTTCTCGTGCAGAATGCCATGCATCGGTGCGTGCAGATCGTTCCTGTAATGAAGGGAAGCGGGTTTTTGTCCAGTATCACTTCCAGTGCTTCGCCGTACTTTTTCTCCCCGACAAGGGTGATGTATTCCGGCACGTCCTGATGGATAGGACATCCTTCTGTACATGGCGCAATAAAACAGTCAGTCAGAGGCAATTTATCTTCTTTAGCAAAAATGTCCCGGTGCTTGATCGGTTTCCTGTACCATTCATCCGTTTCAGCTTTTTTTACGAGGGCATCCAACATTACCTGGTCAACACCATTAAATCCCCTATTTCCCGCCCCGGCAAATGTTTCCGCTATCTGCCTGAATCTGTTGTAGCCGCCGGGCTTCAGAAGTGTTGTTGCCATTGTGACAGGCCAGATGCCTGCGTTGAAAAGATCTTGAATATTTGTCTTGTCTGCTCCGCCGGACCAGGAGATACGCAGTTTGCCTCCAAACTCTTTTGACAGGAGACCTGCCGTCTTCGCTGTCAGTGGGAAAAGGGATCTGCCGGACATGTACATCTCTTTGCCGGACATGATGTCGCCCGGGTTATCTACAGGCAGGGTATTTGTAAGCTTTACTCCGAATGAAAGACCGGCACTCTCTGCCGCAGCCATGAGGCGTCTGATCATCGGCACGGCATCTTCAAACTGCAGGTCCTCCCTGAAATGGAGGTCGCCGAATGAAACAAATCCGAATCCGATCGAGTCCATCGTTTCCCTGGCCAGCCTGTATCCGAGAATGGTCGGATTTATTTTGACAAAGGTGTTCAGTCCTTTTTCTTTTATCAGGTATGACGCGATACGCTCTATCTCTTCCGGCGGACACCCGTGCAGTGTCGAAAGCGTGATCGAGCTGCAGACCTTAGAAGATATTCTGTCTATATGGCCCGCGTCGATATTTTCAAATTTTGTGATATTTGCATGAGTCCATCTTTTGCACTCATCCCACACAGAGGATACTGAAGCATCCTTAAGTCCCTCAATGAACCTGTCGATCTTTTCCGACTTTATCCCCAGGAGATCATAGCCGACGCTCATATTGAATATGTACCCATCCGGATCTCCAAGTCTATATTCCTTTGAGATCAGCTTGACGGCAAACCAGGCTTTCACATACTCTTCAAAGGCTTCCGGGACAGTAAGTTCAGTCGACCACTCTACGTTGTAGCACTCATCCCTGGCGTCGATACAGGGTTTCGATACGGGCAGATCCTCTCCGTCAAGCGTCTGGACAGTCTTAAGTTCAAAAAATCTTGCACCCGCGACGTAGGCGGATATTATGTTCTGAGCAAGCTGCGTATGGGGGCCGGCAGCAGGTCCGAACGGGGTCTCAAGTTTTTCTCCAAGAAAAGGAAATACTCCGCCCTCATGCCTGTATATGGAACTGACGCCGAAGATGCGCCCGCTGCGTTCTTTTTCAGAGAGTATCCACTCCATAAGTTTCGAAAAAGGAATTGGTTTCATCCGGTCGCTCATTTCATGCCCCCCTTGTCTGTCTCTAAATCAACACTATCTTAATATTATATATGGAGTAACACCTATAACAATGGTGAGGCTGCGGTTTCAATACTTTGCTTAGCAATAGCTGAGCCGTCGTGAAATACGCGCGGAGACTGCATCCGCCGGGAGAATTTGCAGCCTTTGGCTGCGGAGAATTCGCGAACTGAGAACAATGTTCGCTGGAGAAATTACCGGAAGACTCATCCGGCGGGGAATAAAAATCTTTTATATCATCTTCCCCGAGTGCTCTAATCGGAGACCAAGAGTGTCTCTAGATCCTTGCTATGACTCTATTTCCAGCCCTTAAACAAAAGTCGCTCGTATCCCGTTAAGAAGCGTCCGGGAACGACGAAGATTTAGCCCCAGACCAAGAATGACGGTGCTTTTGAACTTCCGCGGCTCTTAGCCGCAATTCTCCGCGATGCGAAGCGGGCAAATTCTCCAGCGGCCGAAGGACGCGAATTCTCCGCGGCATGAACCACGCCGCAATTCCCCCGCTCCTGCCCTTTGGCCCCTACCACTGCTCAGCCATGCTCAGCCATTGCTCAGCTGTATTTTTAAGGCAGTTGACTAAGTATACTGCTGTGTTATATTGAATTGGTGACCATGGGGGAATATAGACTCCAGGGCAGCTTATGCGACCACATCGGAGGGATTCGGGCATGGATTTTGAAGCTATCAAAAAGGCAGCACAGGGCTATGAAAAAGAGATGACAAAATTTCTTCGCGACCTTATTGCTATACCTGGTGAAAGCTGCGGGGAAGAGTGCGTAATAAAACGCATCGAAGAAGAGATGAAGGAACTTGGCTTTGATGATGTAAAGATAGACGGGATGGGCAACATCCTCGGGTATATGGGCTCAGGAAAGACTTTGATCGCATACGACGCACACATAGACACAGTCGGGCTCGGAGAACTCTCTAACTGGAAATTCGACCCTTACAGGGGATATGAAAACGAGACCGAGATAGGCGGCAGGGGCGCTTCGGACCAGCTTGGAGGCATAGTCTCTTCTGTCTACGGAGCTAAGATAATGAAGGATCTTGGCCTGCTTTCGGACAAATACAAAGTTTTGGTCACCGGAACGGTCCAGGAAGAGGACTGCGACGGTCTCTGCTGGCAGTACATAGTCAACGTGGACGGTATCAGGCCTGAATTCGTTGTCATAACAGAACCCACTGACGGAAACATCTACCGCGGACAGCGCGGAAGGATGGAGATACGTGTTGAGGTCAAGGGAGTATCCTGTCACGGATCGGCACCGGAGAGAGGCGATAACGCCATTTACAAGATGGCTGACATCATAAAGGAAGTACAGGCACTTAACGACAGGCTGCACTTCGATCCGTTCCTTGGCAAGGGGACTCTTGCCGTATCAGAGATATTCTATAACTCTCCCTCACGCTGCGCTGTCGCTGACATGGCCGCTATATCGGTCGACCGCAGACTGACGGACGGAGAGACTTGGGAGATGGCACTTGAAGAGATACGTGCCCTGCCCTCTGTCAAAAAATACAATGCAGAAGTATCAATGTACAAATACGACAGACCGAGCTGGACAGAGCTTACATATCCAACGGAATGCTATTTCCCGACGTGGGTGATCCCCGAAGACCACCCTGCGACAAAGGCAATGGTGCAGTCTTACAGTGGAATGTTCGGCGTACCTGTTGTCGACAAGTGGACCTTTTCAACAAACGGGGTCTCTGTCATGGGGCGCTTCGGGATACCCTGCATCGGCTTCGGCCCCGGCAAGGAAGCACAGGCCCATGCACCAAACGAGATCACATGGAAGGCCGACCTGGTGAAGTGCGCCGCCGTATATGCCGCACTCCCGACACTCTACTGCGACAGCAATAAATAAATGACATACTCATATCAAGAAACGACAATGGAGGAATCGACAAGATGAGAATGGATCCCTTTGTTAAAAAACTGAACGACCTGAATTTTTCAGATATGTATGAAAACGATTTCTTCCTTACATGGGAAAAGAGCAGGGATGAACTCGATGCTGTCTTTACCGTGGCAGACGCTCTCAGATGCCTCAGGGAAAACAACATCTCCCCGAAAGTCTTTGACAGCGGGCTCGGGATATCCCTTTTCCGCGACAACTCAACGAGGACCCGCTTCAGCTTCGCTTCTGCATGCAACATGCTCGGGCTGGAAGTCCAGGACCTTGATGAGGGCAAGTCGCAGATAGCACACGGCGAGACGATACGGGAGACTTCCAACATGATCTCCTTCATGGCTGATGTGATAGGAATAAGGGACGATATGTACATAGGAAAAGGCAATGCCTACATGCACCAGGTCGTCGATGCTGTCAAAGAGGGTCACAGGGACGGCATACTCGAACAGAGGCCGACGCTTGTCAACCTGCAGTGTGACATAGACCATCCCACGCAGGCAATGGCCGACATGCTCCATATGATCCATGAGGCAGGCGGCATTGAAAAGCTTAAAGGCAAAAAGATCGCTATGACATGGGCATACTCCCCATCCTACGGCAAACCCCTCTCTGTCCCCCAGGGCGTGGTGGGTCTGATGACAAGGATGGGCATGGAAGTTGCACTTGCCCACCCCGAAGGCTATGAGATCATGTCTGAAGTTGAGGATATCGCAAATGAAAACGCTAAGGTATCAGGCGGCAGGTTTACAAAGACAAACAGCATGAAAGAGGCTTTTGAGGGAGCCGATTTCGTCTACCCCAAAAGCTGGGCTCCCTTCAAGGCAATGCAGAAGAGGACAGATCTTTACGGAGCGGGCGATCATGACGGGATCAGGGCTCTTGAAAAGGAACTCCTTGCACAGAACGCCCTCCATAAGGACTGGGAATGCACCGAAGATATGATGAAAATGACTAAAGACGGAAAAGCCCTTTACCTGCACTGCCTCCCTGCAGACATCTCGGGGGTCAGCTGTGAGGCCGGAGAAGTGGCCGCTTCTGTATTTGACAGATACCGCGTGCCTCTGTTCAAACAGGCAAGCTTCAAGCCATACATAATCGCTTCAATGATATTTTTGAGCAAGATAAGGGACCCTCAGAAAATCCTGTCTGCCCTTGAAGAGCAGTCATCACCCAGGAAGGTTTTATGATTTTGGATACAAGCCTGACCAAAGGGAATGAGGAAGCCGGGGGGAAAATATCTCCGGAGACGAGAAAGCTCCTTATAAACGGATCTCTGTGGGATACGCGCTTTTATCCCGCATATACTCCAAAAGAGATGCTGGATATGGGGGTCTTCGGTGGAACATATCTCAACAGCGTCAGGGATCAGCTGCCCTTCGAATGGTTTACAGGCGATAATGTACTGCCCAAAGGCAACAGGCCGGATGTCTCCATGAATTTTTTCAAGGTATCATCGGGAATGTCTCTTTCTGAGTGGCAGAAAAAAGGGTGGATCATGACGGACAAGCTTGGCTGGTTTCAGTGGTTCTGCAATTACTATCTGGGAAGGCGGCTCGGTGAGGATGAGATCCAAATAAAGCGCTGGCGACAGTTCTGCACCAGGCATTCCGCTCAGATACACAAAAACCCGTGGCAGCCAAGGCTGAGGCAAAAACAGGGACTCCTCCACTGGTCCTATGACTGGCGGGACAAATTCAACGAATGTAGGGACAAAAACCTTGCTCATATAATAAGTTCAGCATAAGATCAGACGGCCGGATAATTAGCGGCCGTCTGATCTTATGCTGTCTGATATTAGTGGACTGAGTCTGAGTTCCTATGTTTTTCTTACTAGAATGTCGAGTAGTCAGAATCCTTTGGGTCTGCTATGAACATGTGTCCGGGAGCATGAGTTATCGCAAAGGGAGGTTTGCTGTTCATCACTACGGCCTGGGGAGTCACTCCGCAAGCCCAGAATACAGGAACTTCACCCTCTCTTATTTCTACAGGGTCTCCGAACTCAGGCCTGTTTATATCCTTAATTCCTATTGCTGCCGGATCTCCAACATGCACGGGAGCTCCATGAACTGCCGGGAAACGTCCGGTGCAAAGTGCGGCCCTTACCACCTGTGAATGTTTGACAGGCCTCATGCTTACCACCGTTGGTCCGCTTAAGCGACCTGCCGGATGGCACTGCATGTTCGTTATATACATAGGAACGTTGCAACCGCATTCCATGTGCCTGATCGGGATACCTGCCTCCAGAAGGGCTCCCTCGAACGAGAAGGAACAGCCGATCAGGAATGCGACAAGGTCATCCCTCCAGTACTTCAGGACGTCTGTCGGCTCGTCCTTTAGTACACCGTTTTCCCATACACGGTATCTTGGAATATCCGTCCTTACATCTGATCCCGGAGCTATGAGTTTAGCCTCGCCGTCGCCGGGCTCTGTTACGTCCAGTATCGGACAGGGTTTGGGATTTCTTTGGGCAAAAACCAGAAAATCGTAAGCCCAGTCTTTGGGCAGCACTATCATATTGGCCTGCACATGGCAGTGCGAAAGACCTGATGTCGGGTGAGTCCATTCACCTTTTCTGATGAGTTCCCTCATCTCCTTCGGTGATGCGTGGCGGTACGGTGCTATATCAAACGGCAGTGTCATCCCAGAACGACCTCCTTCAAATTTGTAACTTTTACGCCGGCAGCTTCAAGTTCTCTGCGGACGGTCTTCGCCATATCGACTGCCTCCGGCGTATCCCCATGCATGCATATCGACTGGGGACGGAAGTTTATGACTGTACCGTCAACAGCCCCGACCGTTCCCTCTGTGACCATACGCACAACACGTTTAGCGGCCTCTTCAACGTCGTGGATGATCGCTCCCGGCTGTGAACGCGGCACCAGAGAACCGTCAGGCATATATCCCCTGTCCGCGAATGCCTCCGCGGCGAATGGCACACCCATCTCTTTTGCAGCGTTCTCAAATTCAGAGTTTGCAAGTCCCATCAGTATAATGTTCTCACCCGAGTCCTTTACTGCACGGGCTATCGCCCTTGCAAGTCCCGGATCCTTCGCAGCCTGGTTGTACATCGCTCCGTGCGGTTTGACATGCTGCAGGGCCAGTCCGTTAGTGCGGCAGAAGGCGCTCAGTGCGCCGATCTGATAGAGACAGTCCGCATACTCCTCTTCGGGAGTACACTTCATGTTCCGGCGTCCGAAACCGACCAGGTCGGGATATCCGGGATGCGCGCCGACTGCAACTCCCTTTGCGGCGCAGTTTTTGATCGTTTTCTTCATTACGAGAGGATCGCCGGCATGAAAACCACATGCAACGTTGGCGGATGTTACCGCATCCATTACAGCCTCATCATCTCCCATGCAGTATGCTCCAAAGCTCTCTCCGATGTCACTGTTCAGGTCTATTTTGTACATTTATGCTCACTCCTTGTCACGATATTTCTTCACAGGTTATGTCGTAGCTCTTTCCGTCAATCGTCAGCTTAAAATGCGTCGGGAGAGTTGCAGAAGCAGGCACCGCGGCCTTGGTACCAGAACGTGAAACGTGTGAGGCGCGAAGTTCCTTTACCTTCCGGACCGCATCACTGATCCTCTTCTGTTCATCGGCCCCTTCACATACTTCTGCCTTCCGGAAACGGACTCTGTTTCCCGGCATCTTCTGAACAAGGGCTTCAATAGAAAGCGGTGAGAGCACTCCTATTTTCGTGTAGCCCCCGGTCGTCTGGCGGTCCGCAAGCATTATTATTGGCATCCCATGCCCGGGTATCTGTACCGCTCCAAGCGGTATCGCGTCAGAAACTATGTCCGCACCCTTTTCCGTATGCCCGATCTTCGGACCTTCCAGGCGGCAGCCCATCCTGTCGGATTCCGCGGTGATAGTGTATTCCGACTCAAACAGCAGTTTTTTACCCTCTTCAGTAAACGCGTCCTCCTGGAGACCTGTGATCAACGCAAGAGGCGCTTCCGGATCCTGTGTCAGATGCAGTTCTTCAGGAATATGAAAACCACCCATCCTCTTCCAAAGAGGTGAAGGTTCCCCAACTTTTATGACATCCCCGTTCTTAAGGGCCCGTCCCTCTACTCCGCCGATCTTTGCTCGCATATACGTAGAACGGCTCCCCATCACCGGGATCACATCTATCCCGCCGGCAAAACAAAGATTCCCGCGGCATCCCTTCCCCCTGAGACCTTTAAAAGTTATCACGTCTCCGTCCTTCAGCAGAACAACGTTCCAGGATCCCTCTGCCTTCCCGTTCACACTGAATCCCAGATCCGCCCCGGCGAAGACTGCCGCTCCATCGCCTCTGACTTCTATCTCAGGTCCCAGGAGTGTGACTTCAAGAGCTGCGGCATTTTCCGGGTTTCCAAGCATCGTATTCCCCAGCCTGAGGGCAGGAAGGTCCATCGCTCCCGCTACAGGAACACCGCTCGACTGGTATCCCCAGCGTCCCAGGTCCTGCACGGATGTAAGCATGCCGGTTTTTCTGACGATCAGTTCCATAGTTATTTCGCCTCCGTTATGAGGGGCTTGTATGTCCCTGCAGCCACTTCGGCCTCGATTTTTTTATATTCTTCTTCCGACACCGGAACAAAGCGCACTTCATAGCCTGCCTCTATCAAAGTGGCGCGCGAGGCTTCAGGAGTGAAGAGACGGAGGGGCGTCCGGCCTATCAGCTGCCATCCTCCAGGGCTGTCTATCGGATATATCCCGGTCTGCTTTCCGGCGATCCCTACGCTTCCTCCTTTGATAACAGTGCGCGGGTTTGTCAGCCTGGGCGTGGCTATGCTCTCGTCCATGCCGCCAAGATAGGCAAAGCCCGGCATGAAGCCTATCATGTAGCAGTGGCATACCTTGGCGCTGTGTCTTTTTATTACATCTTCTTCCGATATCCCCGCATGCTCCGCTACGTTTAATATATCCGGACCATACTCTCCGCCATAGCAGACCGGTATCGATATCTCAGTCATTGCCGTTCCGGCATCGGACTTTTTTGATATTGGAGCTTTCCGGGCAACCCTGACAACATCTTCCGCGCTGACCACAGTGGGATCGAAATAGACGGCAAGCGATCTGTATGTCGGAAGGCACTCTATTATCGGAATTTCATTCTGCCCCGTCACATATCTCTTCAAATCCATAACCGCGTCATTGGCTCCCCTGTCGATCTCATCGGCAAATTCCGCGACAACGCAGGATTCACCAGCCGTTAGGTATCTAGGTTCATTTATATATACAGGCACTTAAACCACCCCTTGTTTTCAAAATCAGATGGGAGAGGGCCCCCTCCCATCTGATTGTACATCTTCAGGAAAAAAGTTTTGCTATTCCGGTCAAAGACTTGAAGCCCATCCATGCAGTGAATACGACCATTATCCAGCCCAGCGCTGCCAGAACTTTCGGATGATGATAATCTACGCCTACGATCTTCTTGTTGAAAGCTGCAAGCAGTGTAACTCCAAGTGATACAGGAAGAATCAGCCCGTTCAGTGAGCCAGCGACTATGAGAAGGGCTACCGGATTTCCCATGGTTGAGAAAACAGCCGTTGAAACGCAGATGAATCCTATTATCCAGTAGCGCGAATGCTGCTCTACTTTTGTAAAAAGCGTCCTGAGGAATGATATTGAGGTATAGGACGCACCAACGACGGAAGTGATAGCCGCGCACCAGAGGATCAGACCAAAGATACGGTAGCCTATCTGTCCGGCTCCGATGAGAAAGGCAGATGCCGGCGGGTTTTTGGGGTCAAGTACCGCTCCCGTGGCAACCACACCCAGTATTGCGAGGAAGAGGAGGTATCTCATGATCCCTGTGATCGAGATGGCCTTAACCGAACCTGAAGATATCTTCGGTAGATTCTCCATACCTGTTATTCCGGCATCGATAATGCGGTGGGCACCAGCAAAGGTTATATATCCGCCCACTGTTCCTCCAACAAGCGTAAGGATCGTCATCCAGTCTATCTTTGACGGAAGGACCGTCTCCTTAAGGGCCATTGCCACCGGCGGCTGGGTTTTGAAGACCATGAAAAGGACCATTGCGATCATTATCACTCCGAGCACCTTTGTAAAGTTGTCCATCGCCTTGCCCATTTCTTTGTTGAGGAAAAGGGCTATGGCTATGACCGCGCTCGCTATGGCGCCGGGCACCAGAGGCACCCCCATCATCACGTTGAGTCCCATCGCCGCTCCGCCGACGTTGCCTATGTTAAAGACAAGCCCGCCAAGCGCGACAAGAAAGGCGAGGAAATAACCCAGTCCCGGAAGGACTTCGTTGGCTACATCCTGTGCGCGCTTGCCTGAAACACCAAGGATGCGCCAGATATTCATCTGCACGATTATGTCAATAAGGATCGAAACCAAAATTGCGAAAGCAAACGCCGCTTTAAGCTTGTCCGTAAAGACAGCTGTCTGTGTAAGAAACCCCGGCCCTATCGCCGAAGTCGCCATCAAAAATGCTGCACCAATAAGAACACTTGCTGCTGAACCCGGATCATTTTTCTTTTCTGCCATAATTGAACACCTCCATAGATTAGTAAGCTATAACGCCTAACCTATTACATGCAAAAAAGTTGCCATAACCGGCAGAAAATATGGATATACCCAAATAAGTTAAAGAAAATCTAATGTAATGAATTTTGGGTAGTTTTATTAGGGAAAAAGTTTATTTCGACGCTGAAAGAAAAGCAATATCTGAAGGTGGATATCCTCTGGGTTTCGAAGAACGTCTATGTTCTGTGCGTTTTTCGCACATCTGTAAAGAATGCACACATTTCTCACTGTTGTGCATATTCAACTATTTGACCTCTGCCTTCCGCAAACCCATTCTTTTTCTGTGGTATGCAACGGTCCTGGTAGGCAGGGAAAGGATCTCACCTATCATACGGTCATTTTTCCCATTTTGATTGAGGTCCCTGATCATTGACCTGAGGTCCTCCACGCTGATGTCAGGTCTTGAAGAGAGTCCCCTGGAAAAAAAAGCCTCCATTCTTATAGTCCTTCCAAAAGCACGGCACCTGGTATTGTTTATCGAACGGAAGACTGTCGAAGTATTGAGTCCAAGCTTTCGCGCGGCATATTCATAAGTCAGCGGGGAAGGCGTCTCTTTCTCGCCTCTGAGATACTCCGACTGGATATCCGAGATCAGAAGGGAAATCCTGATCAGAGTCCTGTATCTCATCCCCAGCCTTATCAGTGCGTATTTTGCTCTGGACCAGAGCGGGGAGATCCATTTTTCTTCAAGAATGTTGTTGATGGTCATAGGCATTTCGTCTAAGTTGTTCTTTATAGATGGCAAGTTCTGCAGCAGAAGTTTCGGGAGAGGGGCTCCCTTATTTATTACAAATTCTATTTCGGGATATACAGGAGATGTGGTCAAAAATCCAGATCCCGGCGATGGGTCCAGTTTTCTGATCCTTTCCAGCGCCTCTTCTGTCTCTTCCCTGGCACACCCCATTTTCTTTGAAAGCTCCGAGATACGGCCTTCTGCAAGCAGCTCATGACCATCCTTCAGTATCGACCACTGAAGGCTTCCCTTAAGACCTGCCCTTTCCAGCTGTATCAGCAGACATTCCCTCAGATCCGATGCAAAGAGTCCAGGCGGATCGACATAGCCCTGAAGTGACGTGATGTAATCGATAGCCTGATTCCTGCTTACACCCATCATTACCGCTATCTCATCCGCTGAAGTGTTCAAATAACCTTTTCCGTCAAGGAACGAAGACCAGAATCCTGCCGACGAAAATGGATGGGGAAGGGTGCCGACTTTGGGACATGTAGCCGTCTGAATGGAGAGGTGTTCTTCAAGGCTCTGCCGAGCAGGGAGAGCGTTTTCATCCAGTTCGTCTATATCCACCGCGCTGCTCTGCCATCCCGGGGGGACAAAACTAAAGAATGGGTTTTCCCCAAGGATGTTCCGGCACTTTTCGGTCAGGTCTTCCAAGGGCACAAAAAGCAGGTTTGCCCCAAGCATTACTTTTGGATCAAGCCTGCCTTTTACACTTAACTTCGGCTTCTGTACAAGCCTGTTGTCAGTCAAGTCCGTGCCTTTGCATCCTTCTTAGGAGTGAGAACCTTGAAATACCCAGTTCAGCTGCGGTCTGGGTCCGGCTTCCCATACACCTTGCCAGGGCGGACTCTATCATTTCACGTTCTATCTTGTCCATCGTTTCGGGAAGAGATCCGCAGCAGAGATGGGCCGCAGGAATGCCTGCTGTGCCTTGCTGCTGCATCTCAAGCATTTCCGCCGGAAGATCCGCAAGGCGCACCGTGCTGTCTGAATTTTCCTTAAGGATGAGTATCCTCTCGATAAGGTTCCTGAGTTCCCTTACGTTGCCCGGCCAAAAATAATTCAGAAAGACGTCTTTTACATCATCTGTAAAGGCGGCTGCGCTCTTGCCAAGCCTTTTGGAGAATTCTGCGAGATAAAAGGAGGCAAGTTCAAGCACGTCTTTGTCCCTCTCCCTCAGAGGAGGTATCGTTATGGGTATGACTGAGATCCTGAAGTAAAGGTCTTTCCTGAACTTCTCTTCCCTTACATATTTCTCGAGATCTATGCATGTGGCACAGATGAGATTGAGGCTCACGTTCTTTTCCTTTGTGCTTCCAAGGGGTCTGAAGGACCTCTGGTCAAGGAACCTGAAGAGCTTGCTCTGAAGGCTGAGGGGCATGTCTCCTATCTCATCCAGAAAAAGTGTACCCTTGTCCGCTATCTCAATAAGTCCCTGCTTGTCGGTATCAGCTCCGGTATAGGCTCCCTTCCGATAGCCGAAGAGCTCTGATTCAAGAAGTGACTCCGGTATCGCAGAACAGTTGAGCGCAACAAAATCACCCTTGCAGTTTGATGCGTGATGGATCATTCTGGCAGCCACCTCTTTGCCAGTTCCGCTTTCACCCTGCAGCAACACTGAAATATCCTGATGCCGGGCTATCTTCAAAATGGTATCCCTGATCCTGTGCATTTCGTTTGAGGAGCCGAGCAGCCGGTTAGGGCCTTCAGAAAGGAGAAATTCTGCCTGATTCCTGAACCTTATCGACTCAATTGCCCTTTCCAGCATGTTTTTTGCCGCATCAAACGGGAAAGGCTTATCCAGATAGTTGTATGCCCCCTCCTGTATAGCTTTCACTACCAGTCTTGAATCACCGAAGGCCGTCATCAGGATGACCTTGCATCTCGGATACTGCTGAAGTATCGCAGGCAGAACCTCTATCCCGTTTCCGTCAGGAAGGCGCTGATCCAGGAATATGACCGCCGGTATCTCGGCTGCGAGAAGATGGTGGAGCTCATTTATCGATTTGACGGCCTTCGCGCTGAAACCGCTCTTTTCAAAAGCCTTTTTGAGCCCGTTCGCAAGATTGACCTCGTCATCAACTATCCATATGTTCATCTGTTCTCACCTCCATAGGCTGAAGGTCGGCACCGCATGGCACATCTTCTGCAAGGGGAATGAAGATATTGAAAATCGTTCCCTCTGAAGAAGTATCCAGTGAAAGTGTCCCCCCAATACCATCAACGATCCTTTGTACGATACTGAGTCCCAATCCGGTCCCATCCTGACGGGTCGTAAAGAAAGGGTCGAATATCCTGTGCTGTATTTCAGCGGGTATTCCCGGGCCTGTGTCGCTGACCCTTACCATTCCAAATTTATTTGTCCCTCGGCCTGTTGCCGAAGAGCCGGTGGCTATTGAAAGGACCTTCTTCCCTCCGGACTCCTGCGATGACATGGACTGGATAGCATTGAGGGAAAGATTCATTATCACATGCTGCAGCATTTCGTTGTCAGCCTGCACCGTAACACCGCTGTCTAACTTACGGGTAATAAGTTCTATTCCCTCTTTTTCCGCCTGAGGCTTCAGCATCGAAATGCACCATGGGAGAACGTCGTCCAGCAGGACCTTTGCCATCATTGGCTGCCTTGGCCTTACGAACGAGAGGAGTTGGGTCACTGTCCTGTTCAGCCTGTCTATCTCATGGTCAAGTATGGAAATATATTCCTTTGCATCGGAAATATCATTTTCCGCGTCCGATCCCCGGCTGTCTGAAACAACATCCAGCTCCATGCGCAAAAGATCCAGCTGTATCCTTATGCTTGCAAGAGGATTTCTTATTTCATGCGACAGGCCCGAGATCATCTCACCAAGCGCCGCCAGCCTGTCCATCCTGCTTACCTGCCTTTGGACCTCTTTCCATCTTTCCAGTTCACTTGCCATCTCATTAAAGCTGTCTGTAAGCTCATGGAATTCGTAGGGACTCAGCGCGTTGTGCCTTATTTTCACACGGCTTCCCTGTGCGATCTGCCTGCATCCCCAGGCGAGGCGCCTTAGAGGGCGGGTCAGCATATAAGATAAGAGCACTGCCAGTTCCACAGCTGCAATAAGGCCGAGCAGGCCTACAAGCATAAGATATCTTTCCTCTTCAACAAGAGCAATGATTATGCTTTTGAGGTCGAGATTGAATCCGAGCATCTCGCCTCCGTTATTGATCACCAGCTCAGGTTTTTCATCCGGCAGGGATTCCCTCCAGAAAGGTCCCAGCTGTCCCATCACGATCTCTTTTGGAAGAGAATATTTCCTTTCATCGTATATTACAGATAACTCTCTGCCGAATTCACCGGCAGTCTTTTTTTTCTCGGCATAACTCTGGTGAAGCCTGGCACCCAGCGTAAGCGCTACCATTGAGATAGCCAGTGACATGAAGATCCATTTCATCAGGGTCTCAAGGCTGTATTTGTTCAGCATGGCTTCCCTGTCTTTCCTGATAAGTAATTTCGCTGTCCATTTCCAGCGAGGAGCATTTGAACATTTTAAAGAGAAGTGCCTCCAGCATCAAAACAGCAAGCATGGCATTCTCGGGGCTGATCTCAGCGGCAAAGACAAAAAAACACTGGACCGAAAGTGCTGTACTCAAAACAAAGAACAGTTTTTCCTTTATTATCCAGGAGGGTAAAAAAAGCGGAAAGAAAAAACAGATAGCCACAAGTGTCCAACTTATACGTCCGAGCATCAGATAACCGGGCAGTCCGGCATGGGAAAGAAACAGCGCAGCCGAAGCGATGACTGTTATGGCTATTCTGTTTATCACAAGAAACCTGTCTTCATAATATTCGAGACTGTCTGTGCTGCCTTCTTCCATTTTGATCGGGAAAAGATCATAGCATAAGGAGCAGGCTGCCAGCAAAAGCTGCGAATTTGCAGTACTGACTGCCGCGGCAATTACCCCGACAAGAAGGGCTGCACTGGCAAATGGCGGCAGAAACTGCCCCAGTTTCGCGAATGAAAGGGTTTCCTCAAGGTTTGTGATGACGGGATAATAAGACCTGCAAACCAAAATGAAAAAAGTCACGCATATATATATCCATCCCACTATGAACGGAGACGCAGCTATGGTCTTATATGCATCCTTTTCAGTGCGGCATGCCAGTATTCTGACTGCGTACTGGGGGTTTCCTGCTACTCCGAGTCCCCATGAGAGCATTATGGCAAAAACAGAAAAAATCTCAGAATAACTCAATGATTTCACCGTATCCAGATGGTCTTTCATCAACAAAACGTCTGCCGCTGCGTTCAGAGAAAAACCCGAAGGCATGGAAAATGCCGCCGCCGCCGTCACTCCCAGGATTATTAGGAAAAGGTTGAGAATATCGCTCCTAACAACAGAGATATATCCCCCGAAAGTCGTGTAAAGCACGAAGAGGTATATGAGGGAAGTAGAAGTGAAGCCTGAAGGTATATCGAGCATGTATGAGACTATTATACCGAATGCCCTGAACTGGATCACCAGATATAAGGTGTACAAAAATATCATCGTAAGCGCAACGAGTTTCCGGACCCTTATGTCTCCGTATGTTTTTTCAAGCCATTCGGGAAGAGAGAGGACACGCTTGAGCCTGAGCCTTTTGACTATGAACGGGAAAAACAGCAGCCCAAGTATCCATCCGTTGACGGAGGCAAGAAACGCAACATAACCATCGCTGTAGAGCCACATGCTGTATCCTACCAAAGAGAGCGGACTCATCCACGTGGCACAGAAGGTCGCTGTGGTAGGGAAAGAGGAGAATCTGCGACCCCCCAGATAAAAAGAAAGCCGTGTTTCTTTCCAGGCAAAAGACTGTCCCGTGATCAGAATTATTGAGATCGTATATGCTCCGAAAGCAAGCAGGTAGTATATCAGCGGCGACATCAGCAGCAAAATGCTCCTGTCAGGATCTGCTTTTCTTTCGCCCGGAAATAAGGAACGCTATAATACCGGGAGAAATTACAAGCACTACAAAGGTTAGCCAACTAAAAAAAATGAGACTCATAGCATCCTCTCCCAAACCTATTTATAAAACCTGATAAAAGGTCAACTGGTCTGAACCGCCTCAATGTAGTAACATATAAGGAGTTCGGAACGGATATTTTATACGGAGGCAGTGACATTATGGCAAAACAACAACCCGAAGGCGTCTACCTTTATATCGATGACAGCGGTTCAAGGTTCATTGCAGTAGTTGACGCGTTTGGCGTTGCAAATATGCTGCCGTGGAAACAGCCCGGAGAGTTCAGCAGTATCCAGGAAAAGAGCTGGAACCTCCAGGGAGAGTTCATCAGACTGAAAATATCCGACTGAAGGAAGATCCAACTCTTTCCCAGGCAAAACGCAGATCAACGATGCATGCTATGTTAGAATAAAATCCGCCCGGATAATTTCCGGGCTTTTTTCATCTCGATAAGGACGTCCGGTGTTATCCCCAAGATCTTCTTCAGATATTAAGGCTAAAGTCTGAAATCTTTCGAAACCACTCTTTTGCCTCTGCTGCATCCTTTTCATACCCGCCGCGCCCCATCAGGCCGTAAGTGTATTTCTTCCCCTGCTCGACACCGGGCTGGTCAAAGGGGTCTATATCCATCATCTTTCCGGTCATTGCTGTCATAAACTCGTAATAGAATATCAGGGCGCCAAGTGTCAGAGCATCCATCTTTCGCATTTCTATCCATACCAGCGGACGTCCCGCCTTTACAATGGCCGCAGCGGTGCTCATTGCTTCAAGTCCGAGCATTTCGCCTATCTCGGAGTTGTCAAGGTAGGAGAGGAGACTCAGCGCCTCGCAGTCCACCGGTGGAACACATATCTTATCTCCGTGGTCTTTAATATTGATTATAGTGAAAAATTTGTCGTCGGGGCCCTCTGTGTAGAGCTGTACCTGTGAATGCTGGTCTGTCGCCCCAAGCGCTCTTACGGGCGTTGTTCCCCTGCCCTCTTTTCCAAGGCTTTCGCCCCAAAGCTGGGCGAACCACTCCGCGAAAAAGGCCATCCTGCTGGAATAGGGCATAATTACTGCCATGGGCCTTCCCATTTTTTCGTGGTAATAATGCAAAGATGAAGCCAGCCATGCCGGATTGCTCTCTATGGAGGTATTTTCAAGAAGTATCTTTTTCATAATGCCAGCGCCCTTCAGAAGGGCGTCTATATCGATGCCAACTGCCGCAGCGCTGATAAGTCCTGCTGCGGATAGGACAGAGTACCTTCCTCCCACTGAGGCGGGAAGGTCCATCACCTTGCACCCCGAGCTTCCCGCGAACGAGCGGAATATGCCCTTTTCCGGGTCGGTTATCACAAGTATGTCATCGTCGGCCCTGCCTCTGAGTATGGTCATTTCATTCCTGAACCACAGGAACTGGGACATGGTCTCAGCCGTTGCACCGGATTTGCTTACCCCCACCAGTGCAACTCTTCCGCCCTTCACTTCTTCCCATATGGCGCGGGCCTTTGTCGGGTCCGGGTTGTCGGCAAGATGGAATTTGGGCTTCGCCCCCCCACGGTTATAATAGTCGCCAAGCAGGGTCTGGTTCAGCATCAGGTTTCCCAGTGCAGAGCCGCCTATGCCGACATGGATGATCGAGTCATAGCCTTTCAGCCATTCTGCAGTTTTTTTGATCTCTGTCGTATCTGTCTCCGGAAGGTCCATCCATCCATGACCTTCAGTTACTGAAGGGGTCACTTTAAGCCATTCGGCGGCTTCGGCACAGGCTCCTTCGTTTCTCTTTTTGAAATCCTCAAAAGAGGGGCCGCAGCAGCCCAAAGCCCCTCCGAAATTATACGATATCGACAGCTTTTCCATGAAAGCACTCCCTTTTGGGGCCAGTATTGTCTTTATTTCAGCAGCCCGGCTTCTTTAAGCGCATCGTTGATCTTAAGCTGATCAAAACCTACTATGTACTTTTCTCCGACCTGTATCACAGGAACTCCCATCTGTCTCGTCTTTTTGACGAGCTCCATCGCGGCAGCCTTGTCACCGGCCACGTTTATCACATCATATTCGACGTTGAGCGACGAAAGATACTCCTTCGCCTTATCACACCAAGGACAGGTATTTGTAGAGAATACTTTCACTTCCATGTTCTCACACTTCCTCTCTTATATTAGCCCCCAAAGCGTTACAAATAATTATAACGCCAATCTCACCGATTATTTAGAAGAGGAAGGTAATTTAATCCTTCCCCGAAGATTATCCCGAACCATTGTTGCATTATTTCTCTTTTGGGTGGTTTGTTTTTGTCCGCTTTTAGATGTTGCAATTATTCACAAATTGAGATAGATTTAACGGCGTCTGTTTATAAATTTACAAAATAGAGTTTTTTTAAAGAAACTTTAGAGGAGGTACGTTATGTTCAAAATCGTTTCTAAACAAAAGATCGCACCCAAAGAATTTGACATCTGGGTAGAGGCCGCGCGTATTGCAAAGCACGCTAAGGCCGGCCAGTTCGTCGTTCTTCGCGTTGACGACCACGGAGAGAGGATCCCTCTCACGATAGCTGACTATGACAAGGAAAAGGGGCTTATCCGCCTCATATTCCAGGTAGTCGGCAAGACTACGGCTGCAATGTCATGCCTCAACGTCGGCGACTGTATCAAAGACATCTCCGGTCCGCTCGGGACACCCAGCGAGGTAGAAAAATACGGAACAGTCCTCATGATCGGCGGCGGGGTCGGCATCGCCGCGCTCTACCCTATCATCAAGGAACTCAAAATGGCCGGGAACAAGGTCATAACGATCCTTGGCGGACGTACCTCCGAACTGGTGATAATGAAGGAAGAATGCGCTGAATACTCCGACGAACTCATCATCACCACCGATGACGGTTCAGAGGGCATGAAGGGCGTCGTTACAGAGGCCATGAAAATGGTGGTCGAGCGCGGCGAGAAGATCGATCGCTGCTGGTGCATAGGACCTTCGATAATGATGAAGTTCGGTACAAAGGCGGCAAAGGAACTGGGTCTTCCCATAATAGTATCCCTCAACCCACTGATGGTAGACGGCACAGGAATGTGCGGATGCTGCCGCGTGACCGTAGACAACAAGATCTTCTTCGCATGTGTTGACGGACCTGAGTTCGACGGGCACAAGGTCAACTGGGACGAATTCATGAGCCGTCTGCGCCAGTATAAGGACGAAGAAAAGATCTCCATGGACAAATTTGAAGCTGAAGTAGGTGGACCGTCATGGCAGTAACATTTTCCAAGTGGAAGACCCCGATAAAGGAACAGGATCCGGGGGTACGCAGAAGCAATTTCGGAGAGGTATGCCTCGGCTACTCGGTCAAGGAAGGCATGAAGGAATCAGAACGTTGCCTTCAGTGCAAGACGAAACCATGTGTGGCAGGATGTCCTGTAGCAATAGACATCCCAGGGTTCATCAAATGTATCAGGGACGGAGATATGGCAGGGGCGGCCGAGGTTCTGGACAAGTATACGAACCTTCCTGCCGTCTGCGGGCGCGTATGTCCGCAGGAGACACAGTGCGAGGAGCTTTGCACCGTAGGTAAGATGCCCGGTTTTGAGCCCGTCGCCATTGGAAAACTTGAGCGTCTGGTCGCGGACTGGAAGTACGCACAGGAAAAGGCAAAAACAGCAAACGCTCCCGTCTCGGCCAAAGGCAAAGTAGCCGTGGTCGGCTCCGGTCCCTCCGGCCTCACCGTAGCTGGCGATCTCGCCAAGAAGGGCTATGAAGTTACTATTTTTGAAGCACTCCATGCGGCCGGAGGAGTCCTCATCTATGGGATCCCCGAATTCCGTCTTCCAAAGAGCATAGTAAAGATGGAGATCGAAGCGATGCAGGATCTTGGTGTTAAGATCGAGTGCAACGCAGTCGTCGGGAAGAACATTACAATGCAGGAGATCATGGAAGAGTTCGACGCATGCTATATCGCAGTCGGAGCAGGCGCACCGCACTTCCAGGGCGTTCCGGGCACAACGCTCAACGGTGTCTACTCGGCCAGCGAATACCTTACAAGGATCAACCTCATGCACGGCTATGAGTTTCCCAATTTCGACACCCCGACCAAAAAGTTCAGAAAGGTCGTAGTGATAGGCGGAGGAAACGTTGCCATGGATGCGGCCCGCTCGGCAAAGAGGCTAGGTGCCGACGAAGTCACGATCGTATACAGGCGTTCCCTTAAGGAACTGCCTGCACGTATAGAAGAGTATCACCACGCGGTCGAAGAGGGGATCATCTTCAAGTGGCTGACGAACCCCACAGAGTATGTAAATAACGGCGAAGGCCAGCTTTGTGGAGTTAAGTGCATACAGATGGAGCTTGGAGAGCCTGACGCCTCCGGACGCAGGCGTCCCGTACCGGTCGAGGGAAGCGATTTCTTCATCGAAGCTGACTGTGCTATCGAGGCTATCGGACAGGGATCGAACAAGGTCCTTCTCTCAACGTTCCCCGAGATGAAGCTCAACAAGTGGGGATACATCGAAGCAGACCCGAAGACCGGCGCCACATCGGTGCCAGGAGTCTACGCCGGCGGAGACATAGTGACCGGAGCTGCCACCGTCATCCTTGCTATGGGTGCCGGCAAAGATGCTGCCGAGGCTATCGACAAGTACATCACTGAGAAAAAATCAAAGTAAGGATAGGATAGTATCTCCTTTGTAGAAAATGCCGGACACTCCGAAAAGGAGGTCCGGCATTTTCTTATATCTGCTGCTTTGGGCACTTCCAGAGCGGCATCCAGCATAAAAACTGTACGGCGGAAGATGTGACAAGCACGAACATGCCTATCAGCCTGAAGGCTCCTGCAGCTCCAAAAAGGGGAGAGATAAAACCGAAGATCAGCGGTGTGATGACCCAGCCCAGATCTATCGCAAGAAGAAGAGAACCGGTAGCCTTCGGGTGATACTCTATTGAGAGCAGGTCGCCTATGATCGAGAGGTCGGTGGGAAAGCCCGCTCCTATGCCAAGGCCGAAGAGAAGACCGAATAGAACGAATGATACCCAGCTGGAACTGAAGGAAAGCCCCAACATTGAGAGGCCCATCAGCCCTGCGGCGGGAGCGGCAAGAAGGATCCTGGGGATCGTATCCATAGTCCTGAACCCGACCGTCCTTATTATCACAGCAGCTACTGCGACTGAGATCATGAACCACGAGACCGGGACTCCCCTGTCTTCTGCCAGCGCCGCGGCACAGAGAGTCGCCCCGTCCGCAAGGGACATAAGAAATGCCGTCAGGTAAAGCGGCTTCACCCCGGGGCGGCAGAGCATGTTCCAGTAGGTGCCCCATACCGGTTTTTCGTCTGTCTCTCCTGAAATATCCCTTATTCTGACGCTTATCGCAAGACAGATCAGCGCCACTGCGACAGGCAGCCATAGATAAAGATCTGTATGGCTCCTTTTCAGCAAAAATTCCGAAAGAGGGACTACTGTAGCCATCGGCAGCATAGAACCGGTCGTGAATAGAGCAAAGCCGATCCCCCTGGATTTCGCGTCCATTATCATAGACTGGTAGGCTACCGTAGCTACGATGAAGATGCTTGCGCTTATACCGGATATCGCCCTGAAGAATAGGAGCAGGGTGGGCTGTGAAAGTGAAAGCGATATGCCGGCGGCTGTCACCGCAGAAAGAAGCGAACTCCACATAAGGGCCCTACGAATCCCAAGCCTCTCCATCGTCCAGCTTCCAAGCGGCCTGCATATTATCATAGCCATGTAAAATATGCTGAGGAAGAGCCCGACCGCCCTGGGCGACGCTCCTGAAGCACCGTAGAAGGGGCCGAATACAAAATATACGTTTGAGAGGCAGTTTATCCCATAATATGCCAGAAATACCAGCAGTACCTGCTTTGATATTTTCATTTACGATGCATCCCCCGTTGTTACTGTTGCTTCTGATCTCCAAAACCCTGTTACCGGAAATAATAAAAGAGATTTCCGGGAGGGTCAACATAAAAGAGCGGGATCCGGGGACGCTTCTGAAACGTCACGGATCCCGCGCATATTTTTTCTGACGGGACTATGCCCAGTAGGTCCTTACTCTTCCTCTTCCACGCGCTCCTTCTCGGCAGCCTCAATGACCTTTCTTGCTATTTCACCCGGGACTTCTTCATAATGTGAATATTCCATCGTGAAGGTGCCTCTTCCTGACGTCATCGAACGGAGGATTATGGCATAGCGGAACATTTCAGACAGAGGACACTGGGCCTTTACGATCTGAAGCTTGCCTTCGCTGTCGATACCCATGATGCGGCCGCGACGGCTGTTAAAGTCCCCCATAACGTCTCCGAGGCATTCCTCGGGGACCTTAACCTCGACGTTCATTACCGGTTCCATCAGGACAGGCATCGCATCCGCCATGGCCTTCTTGAAGGCTAGGGACGCAGCTATCTTGAATGCCATTTCCGAAGAGTCAACGTCGTGGTATGAACCGTCGTATATGGCGCATGAGAAGTCTGTTGTCGGGTATCCGGCCAGGAAACCTCTCTGAGCGGCTTCCCTGAGTCCCTTTTCAGCCGCGGGGATGTAGTTTTTCGGGACCACTCCGCCGACCACCCTGTCTATGAACTCAATTCCTGAGTTCTTCTCAAGCGGGGCAAGCTCAAACCATACATCTCCGTACTGGCCGCGTCCGCCTGACTGCTTCTTGTGCTTTCCCTGTGCGCGGGCGGTCTTCTTTATGGTCTCCCTGTACGGGACTTTCGGAGTGCGGGTCTCAAGGTCTACCTTATAGCGTTCCTTGATTTTTGAGAGCATTATGTCCAGGTGCATATCTCCCATTCCCGAGAGGACTGCGTCGTTCGTCTCCGGGTTCTTGACAAATGAAAGTGTCCTGTCTTCCTTGAGGGTCTTGGCGATGGCAGTACCGAGCTTGTCTTCGTCAGCGCGGCTCTTGGGCAGCACCGCAACACTGTAAACAGGCTGCGGGAACTGTATCGGGCGGAATTTCAGCACTTCGCCCTTAGTTCCGAGCGTATCTCCGGCTGTCGTGCTTTCAAGCTTCGGAATGGCAACTATGTCACCAAGCACGATCTCTTTTTCCTCGGTGCTCTCCTTGCCTTTCATAAAGCGGAAGGAGCTGATCCTCTCCTCTTCGCCCTCCGTAACATTGAAAACCGTCTGGTCGCTTGTGAGGGTCCCAGAGAAGACCTTCACGAAGGAGAGCTTGCCCACGTAGGGGTCGACCATTACCTTGAATACAAAGCCAAGGAAAGGTCCCTTTTCATCGGGAGCGATCTTAACGGCCTCTTCTCCCCTAAGTGCGGCCCTGTTGAGCATGTCCTTCGGCGATGGCATGTAGTCGGCTACCATGTCCATAACCTGATAAACTCCGATGTTGCCCGTACCTGATCCGGGAATTATCGGGAATATGGACCTGGAGCAGACGGCTTTGCGAAGGACTCCCTGCAGTTCATCAACTGAGATCTCCTCCCCATCAAGGTAGCGCATCATCATCTCATCGTCCGCTTCAACTGCCCTCTCAACCAGTGTTTCGCGGGCTGAGGAAACTGCGTCGGCCATGTCGGCAGGAACATCGCCTTCCGTAAAGTCCTTGCTTCCGTCGCCCTTGTACATATATGATTTTCCGGTAAGTACGTTTACCAGCCCTTTGAAGTTAAGCTCGCTCCCTATAGGAAGATAGAGCGGTACCGCCCTGTCGGAGATGTTTTCCTGTATATCGCTGACCACGCTGTCAAAATCGGCGTTTTCGCGGTCAAGCTTGCTAATGAAAAAGATAGCGGGGGTTTCAAAATTCTCTGCAAAAGCCCACACGCTCTGAGTCTGGACCTCTACGCCGGCAGTGGCGTTTACAAGGACGAGTGCGCCGTCTGAGACTCTCATCGCGCAGCGCTGCTCTCCGACGAAGTCTGCAAAGCCCGGGGTGTCGAGGACATAAATGGTTTTATTTTTGTATGGAACAGTCGCAAGAGAAGTACTTATTGAAATTCCGCGCTTCTGTTCCTCTGAATCAAAGTCTGAGACTGTGTTCTTGTCTTCGATCCTGCCCATCCTTGAAATAAGGCCGGCATCGTAAAGAAATGCCTCGTTAAGCGATGTCTTTCCTGCTCCTCCGTGCGAAATCAGAGCAATGCTGCGAATATCCTCAGGTTTACGTGTCCCCATTTATTTCACTCCTTCTGACTGATGAAGCTGAATATGTTTTTTCATGGTTACAGGGTGCTCCATAATTCATCACAACCTATTGATGATAACCTTTGAGGCACCTTTAAGTCAATCTTTGCCTGTATAAATAAAGAGGTGAAGAGAACTGCCCCTTCACCCCCGAACGCTTATTCAAGCATAGAATTCACAAGAGAAGCCACCTCAGCAGGGTCTGCTGATCCTCTGGTCTCTCTCATTACAAGCCCCTGGAGGAATTTCACCTTTGCGCCCTTCCTGTCATTTCCTGCCCGCACTGTTTTCACAGCCTCAGGTTCGCCTGCGAAGACCTTTTTGATGATCTCTTCAAGAGCAAGGCCCGTGACCTTGCCTCCGGAGACTCCGCATGCCTTGATCGCTTCATTGATGGGCAGCCCCTTTTCGGCCATGACCGCAAGAACATCCTTGGCCTGGGTGTTGGAAAGTTCCTTCTTTTCCACTCTGATAATAAGTTTCCCGAGCTCCGAAGCATGAACGGGGAAGTTCTCTATCAGCAGGTCCTTCTCACGGAGCAGCCGCTGCACCTCCATGCGCATCCAGTTCGCGCATTTAGCGGCCGGGGCGCCGGCGGAGACGCATCCTTCAAAGTAGTCGGCAGTCTCCTTTTGTTCCGTAAGCTGCCCGGCCTCCTCTTGAGAGAGTGAATAATCGCTGATGAACCTTTCGCGTTTTTCCCGCGGCATCTCAGGAAGGCTCTTTTTTATCTCCTCAACGTATTCAGGACCGGCTGAGATCGGAGCAAGATCCATCTCCACATAATACCTATAGTCACGCTCCCCCTCTTTGCTCCGCATAGACCTCGTTACGCCTGCGACGTCATCCCAGAGACGGGTCTCCTGGACAAGACGCCCTCCTTCGTCAAGGACCTTGTTCTGCCTCGCTATCTCGTACTCAAGAGCGCGCTCGATTGACCTGAGAGAGTTCACGTTCTTGATCTCCACCCTCGTCCCGAGGCTCCCGTCGCCATTTCTGAGCGATACATTGACATCCACTCTGAGTGACCCCGACTCCATCTCTCCGTCAGATACCTCCAGGTAGCGAGCCAGCTGCCTGATCTGCATTATGTATGCCAATACCTCTTCGGCTGAATTCATGTCCGGCTCAGATACTATCTCCGAAAGGGGCATACCGCCGCGGTTGTAGTCGACTAGGGAGTATGAGGCTCCGGTGAGCCGTCCGTCGGAAGTGGGATGGACCAGTTTGCCCGCGTCCTCTTCAAGATGGAGATGGTGTACCCTGATCCTCTTCTCTTTTCCCCCTGTAAAGATGTCCACATATCCCCTGACGGCTATCGGATGCTCATATTGAGTTATCTGGTATGCCTTCGGAAGGTCGGCGTAGAAATAGTGTTTTCTGTGGAACCGGGTATTGTCGTTTATCGAACAGTGAAGTCCCAGCCCTATCCTTACCGCCAGTTCCACGGCACGGTCGTTGAGTATGGGGAGTGTGCCGGGGATCGCAAGGCATACCGGACAGACGTTAGTGTTGGGAGTTGCTCCTATGTAGTCACTGGAACAGCTGCAGAAGAGTTTGGTCTTCGTCTTCAGTTGAAGGTGTATCTCAAGTCCTATTACGGGCTCCCTCATTCTCCGCAGCCCCCTTTCTTTTCGATCTCAGCAATAGCCGGAGAACCGGCTTCGTTTTCTATCGCCAGTGCCAGCGCAAGCAGACCGGCGTCTCCGAACCGAGGGCCCATAAGCTGTACGTTGGTCGGCAGTCCCTCTTCCGTGAAGCCTACGTTGAGGCTTACGCTCGGAAGTCCCGCCAGGTTGGCCGCAGAGGAGAAGGCATCTCCCAGATAGATGCGCACGGGATCTTCCTCAACAAGCCCCTTTCTGTAGGGAAGGGCCGGAGATATGGGACAGATCAGTGCGTCCACGTTTCTGAAGAGCTCCGCGTATTCGTCGGCTATCATCTGCCTCACCTTTGTTGCCGGCACATAGTAGTTCTCATAGTAGCCCCTCGTAAGTATGCAGGTGCCTATAAGTATGCGCTTGCGTACCTCCCTGCCGAATCCCTGGTTGCGGCTCCTTTTGTACATTTCGAAGAGACTCTTCCCATCGGCGTGGTGACCGTAGCGCATGCCGTCGAAACAGGCCAGTTTTGAGCTGGCGTCTCCGAGGGCAACCATGTAGTAGCAGGCAACAGCATGCTTCATGGTGATGGGAAGCGCGGCCCGAACTATCTCCGCCCCCGCGGATCTGCAGTGTTCGGCAGCTCTGTCGATGGCCTCCACAAGCGGTCTGTCTATGCTCTCAGAATCAAAGCCGGTAAGCACAGCGACCTTCTTTCCCTTTATCCCTGAAAGTGCGGCATCCGAGAAGGATGGCCTCACGTAAGCGTCACATGTCGTGTCGTTTGCATCTGCTCCGGTCAAAACGTCTATCGCGGCAGCCATGTCTTTCATGTTTCTCGTTATAGGCCCGACCTGATCCAGGGACGATGCGTAGGCGACTATGCCGTATCTGCTGATCTGTCCGTAGGATGGCTTCATCCCCTGGACTCCGCAGAATGCTGAGGGCTGCCTTACGGATCCTCCGGTGTCGCTTCCCAGAGCTATCGGTGCAAACCCCGCAGCCACCGCGGCGGCGCTTCCTCCCGAACTGCCTCCGGGCACCCTGCTGTGATCCCTCGGATTGAGGGTAGGTCCGAATATCGAGCTCTCAGTCGTGCTTCCCATGGCGAATTCGTCCATGTTGGTCTTGCCTATAAGGACGGCTCCCGCCTCCTTCATCCTTTTGACAGCGGTCGCATCGTAATCCGGTATCCAGTCTTCAAGCATCTTGCTGCAGCATGTGGTCCTTATGCCCTCTGTGCAGAAATTGTCCTTTACAAGAAAGGGGACACCCGCAAGAGGTCCCGGATCCCTGCCTTCGGCAACTGCTCTGTCGACCGCTTCGGCTTCTTTCCGTGCGCTCTCTTCGGAGAGCGTGACCACCGAGTTTATCCTGCCGTCGAACTTCCTGATCCGCTCAAGATGCGCTGACAGGATCTCTGAGGCCCTCCATATCCCATTTTTTACACCTTCTGCGATCTCGAGGACAGAGAGTTTATGGAATTCCATCCCCTTACTCCTCCTCTTCCGGTTCGATGTCGTCTCTGGCAATGATCCTTGGGACGCGGAAAAAGTCGCCCTCTCTTACGGGAGCCCGGTCAAGCAGGCGCTCCCTCCCGTTCCAGGCTACAGGGCTGTCTTTCCTTCTTGCGGGAGCCTTTATAACGTCCCACTCGAAAGGACTGACGTTCGAGCTGTCGAGCTCCTGCATCTCGTCGCACATCCTCAGTACCGCGTTGACCCTGTCAAGTACCTCTGCGTACTCCTCCTCGGGAAGGCCGATACAGGAAAAGCCCAGGACTTCTCTGAGCCTTTCCTCATCCATAACCATTTTCTTTATCATTCCTGATCCCTCCAAGCTGCGGGAAGCATTTTCCTACAGTGCTTCGCTCAGTCTTTTGATAAAATCTTCTTCTTCAAGTATCTGTATACCCAGCGAACGAGCCTTTAAAAGCTTGCTGCCGGCGCGGTCGCCTGCGATCACAAAGTTTGTTTTTTTACTGACGCTGTCGGAGGTCTCTCCGCCAAGGCCCCGGATCTTCTCTGATGCCTCGGACCTGGTCATCGAAGAGAGCTCTCCGGTAAGGACAAACTTAAGTCCGTTCCAGGGAAGCTCCTGAGCGGAGCGGGCGGGCTTTTCAGACTCCATGTTGACTCCTGCCTCCCTCAGCCTCTCTATCACGCGGGCATTGTGGGGCTCCGAAAAAAATACCCTGAGCGACTCAGCTATCACAGGGCCTATGCCCTCCATCGATTCAAGTTCGGATGTCCTGATGACCGCAGTTTCCGCAAGCAGCCTAAGAGAAAGGAACTTCTCCGCCAGGTCATTTGCAGTCCTCTCCCCCACGTTCCTTATGCCCAGTGCATTTATGAGGGCTCCGAGGGGACGTTTTTTCGACTTATCTATGGCCTCGGTGATGTTACGGGCTGATTTCTCGCCCATCCTCTCCAGAGGCACCAGATCCTCGGTTCTCAACGTGTAAAGATCAGCGAGATCCGAGACAATGCCCTTATCTACAAGCAGAGCCACTATCTTCTCACCCAGACCCCGGATATCCATTGCCGCCCTTGACGCAAAGTGGGATATCCCCTCTTTTATCTGAGCGGGACATGATTTGTTCGAGCATTTTATCGCGGCTTCCCCGCTGAGCCTTACAGCCTTCGACCCGCAGACAGGACATGCATCCGGTATTTTGAAGGGGACAGTGCCTTCGGGCCGCATCTCTTTTTCGACCCTTATGACTTCGGGAATTATCTCTCCTGCCTTGTGGACCAGAACGCAGTCACCGATACGGATGTCCTTTCGGTCTATCTCGTCCTGATTGTGCAGTATGGCCCTTTTCACAACTGTGCCGGAGAGGTGCACCGGATCGAGCACAGCTGTCGGGGTGAGCGTGCCTGTACGTCCCACGGTGACTTCGATATCTACTATTCTGGTCACCTTTTCTTCAGGGGGAAACTTGAAGGCTATGGCCCATCTTGGAGCCTTTGAAGTCGCTCCCAGCCTCTCCCTCATTGCTATATCGTTAAGCTTGATCACTACCCCATCCGTATCTATCCTATGTCCGAACCTTTTTTCGGTCCATTCATCAAGATAAGCCTCTGTCTCAGCAAGGCTCGAGCAGAGGCGTTCCGAGCCCTGGACAGGAAGTCCCAGTCTGCATATTGTCTCAAGCATCTCTTTCTGGCTTTCTATCCCGTGTTTTTTGGGATCGACTATCTGATAGAGAAATATCTTCAATTTTCTTGCTGCTGTAACTTTTGGGTCCAGCTGCCTTATGCTTCCTGCGGCTGCATTCCGGGGATTGGCGAAAAGGGGCTCGCCTGCCTCTTCCCTTGCGGCATTGAGCGCTGCGAATCCCTTTTTGTCCATACAGACCTCGCCCCGGACCTCAAGCCTTCCAGCCACAGTCTCTTCGAGTCTGAGCGGCAGGTTTTTGACGGTCCTGAGGTTGGCGGTGATGTCTTCTCCAATACGCCCGTCTCCGCGGGTAGCGCCGCTTAGAAAAACCCCGTCTTCGTAGATAAGTGATACCGCGAGCCCGTCTATCTTCGGTTCACACAGCACCTGTATACTCTCCATGCCAAGCGCCAGGGCCGTCTTAATGTAGAAGGAGCGGAGCTCCTCCCTGCACAGCGCGTTATCCAGGCTCATCATCGGCTCGCTGTGCTCCACCTTGACGAAGCCCTCCCTTGGAGATCCGCCGATGCGGTGGGTAGGTGAATCCGCAGTACGAAGCTCAGGGTGTTTTTCCTCTATTTCAGCAAGTTCCCTTAAAAGCCTGTCATAGTCGAAATCCGATATTACAGGGCTGTCCTGAACATAGTAGAGCTCCGCATGGCGCTTCAGCTCCGCGCGAAGCTCAGATACCCTGGTTTTAAGGCTTTCGGGTACTGCCATCTATGTCAGTCCTTCGGCTTCATCGTAGGGAAGAGTATGACGTCCCTTATGCTCTTTGAGTTGGTCAGCAGCATTACTGTCCTGTCTATCCCAATACCCATGCCGCCTGTCGGAGGCAGGCCGTATTCGAGAGCGTTGACGAAATCTTCGTCGAAGGGGTGAGACTCTTCGTCGCCCTCATCCTTCTTCTTTTCCTGATCCATGAAGCGTTCCCTCTGGTCAAGGGGATCATTCAGCTCACTGAAAGCGTTCGCGAATTCCCATGCGTTGATGAACAGCTCAAACCTGTCCGTGATGTCCGGGTTCTCCTTGTTCCTCTTGGAAAGAGGTGAAATGACCGTAGGATGTCCAAGCACGAATGTCGGCTGGATAAGTTCCTCCTCCACGTACTCTTCGAAGAAGACCGGCAGTATGTCAAATCTGGTGTCAGAGGGCTTCACTTCAAGCCCGCGGATCGCAGCCTGTCTGCGCGCCTCTTCGTCCGTGACAGTACTGAAGTCTATCCCAGTATGTTCGGTCACCAGTTCAGTCATTGTTGCCCTGCGGAAGGGAGGGTTGAGATTTATCTCAGTGCCCTGGTAGTTGATGATCCTTCCTCCCAGCTCATCAGCACATGCTACGATTATTTCCTCTGCAAGGTCCATCATGTCATTGTAATTGGCATAGGGCCAGTAGACCTCAAGAGAGGTGAACTCGGGGTTATGCTTCATATCCATTCCCTCGTTACGGAACTGCTGCCCGATCTCGTAGACCCTCCCGAGCATTCCCACCACAAGCCTCTTGAGGTAAAGCTCAGTCGCTATTCTCAGGTACATGTCTATGTCAAGCGTATTGTGATGAGTTATAAAGGGCCTGGCGTTCGCTCCTCCGGCGATCGTTGAGAGGATCGGGGTCTGGACCTCAAGCGAACCGTGGTCGTCAAGGACCCTGCGGAATGTCTGTATTATCTTTGTCCTCTTGCGGAATGTATCCCTTACCTCGGGATTCGCTATCATGTCTATGTAGCGCTGGCGGTACCGGACTTCCATATCCTTCAATCCGTGCCACTTTTCCGGCATCGGCCTGAGGGCCTTTGAGAGGAGACAGAATTTTTTGACCGCAATGGTAAGCTCTCCACGCTGTGTTCGGAAGGGCACACCTATTATCCCGAGAAAATCCCCCGCATCGACCCATTTTTTGAAGAAGGTGTAGTCGGTCTCGCCTAGAAGGTCAAACTGGAAGCAGAGCTGCAGCCTGTCATGCTCATCCTCGAAGGTGGCAAATGCCGTCTTGCCGTGGCGTCTGAGGATCATGACCCTGCCGGCGGTCCGGATCTCGTCTTCGGACCACTCCTCATCCTTAAGGAAAGAGTATTTTTCCTTTATATAAGACAATGTATGCTTTACTTCCCAATGGTCCTGCTGGAACGGGTCATATCCCTCTTCCTGGCGCAGTCTCATCAGTTTGTCTTTGCGCTGGCGAAATATCTCCTCTTCAGGCGTGATATTCTTTTGCTGCTGTTCTTCTTTTCTTGTCTCGTCCGCCAATTGGATCACTTCCTCTGTCGTATTGTCTTTCTTTTTATAAGATCTTCCCATTGGAATACTTCGGGGATGTTCTCATCCGCCAATGACTCCCCTTGGAAAATTATCCTTTGTATGTTCGAGCTCCGGGAGATTTCTGTTATCCTGCCAGCTTTCGAGCAGAACTTCCATCTCCTGCCATGTACGGGCAAGGGCTCCGTGCCTTCTCAGCTGCGCCGCCCCCGAGAAACCTTTAAATAGTGCGGCAAGCATCCTTCTTGAGATCATCAAAGCCTGCGTTTGCCCCTCGGTATTATAAATGCTGCGGCCCAGTTCGAGAAGGAGCTCTGACTGGAAATCCAGTGAGGGTTCGCAATATTGGGGGGGGATCTCTCCGCCCAGCACCCTCAGAGTTTTGGGGATCATGAAAACATCTCTAAGTATACCCCTCCCGGCGAGCACCGCTGCACAGCCCCTGTTAAGATGATCCAGAAAATCCTCCGGCTCATAGCAGTCGCCGCTGCCGCCGATCATTCCCGGGAAAAGCCTGGCAGCCTCTTCTATAGCATCACGAGAGGATTTTCCCTCATATCTTTGCGCGGGAGTCCTACCATGGATGAATATGAAATCGGCACCCGAACCAAAAAGGAGGTCACAGTATTCGCACGTGGTCAGGCCGCTTCCGGCGGGCATTACCCTGATCTTCGCCCAGACCGGCAGGCCTGTCTTTTTCATGGTCCGGATAATCTCCCCCGAGGCCTTTGGGTCTCCCATAAGCTTTGATCCGCTGCCTCTTTTTGTCACCTTGGGCATCGGACAAGCCATGTTTATCTGCAGGGCCTCAAATTTTCTTATTTCAAGGGCAGTTACCGCGCCCCTTTCTATGTCTTCAGGTCTTGAGCCAAAAAGCTGAAGTACAACGGGCCTTTCTTCGTCTGACCCACAGAGGAGTTCCTTTGTCTTTCTGCCTTTGTGGCACAGTCCGAGAGCGCTGACCATTTCAGTGTGGACAAGTCCGGCTCCAAGTTTTCTGTAAAATTTCCTCACCGATGCAAAAGTAATGCCTGCCAAAGGGGCGAGCCATATTGGATTCTCAACGGAAACTCCGCCGATTTTCTGCGGATATCCCGGCAGGAGCGGAGAGAATGTCTCTTCCTTATTCAAATCTGTTTCGTTCATATATTATCCTGAGACCCTCTATCGTAAGCCACTGGTCGACCTCTCTGACCATCTCGGAGTGCATGGCTAGTATCTCGGCGTGTCCGCCTGTCGCGACGACCCTGCATGGTCCGCCCAGTTCCTTGAAAACTCCCCTGAGCAGGGTATCGACAAGGCCGACCGTACCGTAAACTATTCCCGACTGAATAGCCTCTGTAGTGTCTCCCCCTATGTAGTGTACCGGTGCCTCAAGGGCTATCTGGGGCAGCTTTGCGGTACGTGAAAAGAGGGATTCCATGCCAAGTTCCATCCCAGGGGCTATCGTACCCCCTATGTATGCTCCGTCAGCGGATATCACATCCAGGGTTATCGCAGTTCCAAGGTCGACCACCACAAGAGGCGCTCCATACTTCTGAACTCCCGCGACTGCGTTGAGAAGCCTGTCAGCTCCCAGGCCGGCAGGATTCTTCAGTCTCACCTCAAGGCCCGTGTCAAGCTCGGCCGTCACCTTAAGGCAGGGAACTCCGATGTAGTTGTTTATCCCATCCATGAACATCTCGTCAAGTGAAGGGACAACACTTGCATATACTGAGGCCTTTATGCTGTCTTTCGAAATCCCCGACGCACCCAGAAGACCAAGGGTCATGAATCCCACCTCGTCTGCCGTCTGCTTCTTAGAAGTCAGCCTCCAATGTTTGATAAGATCTTCGCCTTCAAATATGCCCATTACTATATTTGTGTTTCCCACGTCGAGCACGAGAAGCATATATCATTCCTCCGACAGGTTATTTTTGGCTGCGATCAGCCTGACCAACTGAAATATCATTCATTTGAGCAAAGATTCTCCTTATTTTACAACAATCAGGCGAATAAGAGGACCAGAAGAGAAAACATAAGGGCAGGGAGCGGGATCTTTTTAAGAGTTGCCCCTGAAGCGTATAAAGCAGAGGCAAAGAAAATGAACGATGCAAAGGCGGCAAGAGGCAGTGTCGAAACTACGCTTAACGGCATAAGTTCAACGAGCTTTCCGGACAGGATGTCCCAGCTCTCAAGCAAATATTCGCACATTGATGCTATCTCATGGCTTAAAGGCAGCCCGAAGAAGGCAGGGAGAGAAAAGAAAAAGACCAGAGGAAATATGACCGTAAACAGAGGTATTGCCGCTATGTTGATCATCAGCCCCACAACAGGAACTTCTCCAAAGGCCGAGGCAATGACGGGAGCCGTAACGAACCAGACCGCAGCAGATCCGAGAAGAGCTCCGGCCCAATTCTGCCTGGCTATGCCGACAGAAGCACAGACCGAGAGTGCCGCGAGCATCGAAAGCCGCCATCCTATGTCATGAAATGTCCATGGGTCGCAGATAAGCATTATGATGCCTGCCACGCTTACGCTGTTGAACGGCCGGGAAGGTTTGCCCAAAAATAATCCCAGCAGATATACCTGCAGCATTATCCCCGCCCTTATCCCACCTGGCGGAAACCCCGCAAGTGCAAGATAAGACCATATAAGCACAGATATCGTCAGGATCTTGATCTTCCCTCTTTTAAGAAAAAACCCCGCCATCGCGGCGAGTATTCCAACATGAAAACCTGAGACCGCCAGGAGATGGACCGTTCCGGCCTCCCTGTGACGCTCGGTCAGCTTTTTGTCCCTTATCCCAAGGGTGAGCGCCAGCATGTATCCAGACATTAGATCAGGAAGACCGTCCTCAATTTTTGTCTCCAGAAAGTTTCTCCATTTGTGGATGCCGGCAGGAGGAGAGGTCACTTCAAGCTCAAGGGGGATCATCCTTTTTACGGCTCCCTTCGATCTCCAAAAAAGGTATTCATCGAAGCCTCCCCCTGCATCAGCCCTCCTGAAATCAAAGAGTGCAGCTCTCACCCTCACCCCGGATCCCTCCGCCGGCGCTGAAGAGCGGTGCATATAGGCCGCCATCTTCCCGTATGATGTCGAGATCAGCAGGGCCCGTCTTCGTCCCCATGCCCTGTTGAGGAGCACCTTGCCTTCAGAGCGTATCGTTGAAGGAACGGCCGGTTCGCATGACATCCTCAGGTTCAGCGATAATGAGACTGCGGCTGTTACAATAATTACGAAGATAAATTCCGTTCCCCAGCCCTCCGTAGGGTCGGAAGTCCCGAAAAATATCCACGAAGAGACCGTAAGCACTGATATCATGACAGATATAAGAAGTGAGTGTCCGGATGAGTATGCCAGCAGCGAAAAAGATATGCCGAGCAACGCAGCGAATGCAGGTGCGTATGAGAGAGGGCCGTTTCTTTTATTGCGCAACTGTCACTAAATTCTTGACTGCATCAAACTTTGCGGGCCCTATGCCTTTGATGAGCAGAAGATCCTCTTTTCTTTTGTAAGCCCCGTTTTTCTCCCTATGGTCGATTATCAGCTGAGCAGTTTTCGGACCGACTCCGGGGAGTTTTTCCAGATCTTCTTTCATAGCAGTATTGATGTTTATAAGCTCCTGAGATGTTTGTGTGTCTGAGTTTCCCTCTGTTCCCGAAATTGGCGCAGCGGGAGCGGTCGGCACCTGTTGCGGAACTTCCTCTCCCACGGCAGGAAATTTGATATGGGCGCCGTCCTGCAGCATCGCCGCAAGGTTGACGGCATCCCGGTCGGCTTCGGGAGTAAAGCCGCCTGCCGCCTCAAGGGCCTGATATACCCTCGCTCCCTCAGGTATCCTGTAGACGCCCGGTTTTTTGACAGAGCCGGTTATGTAGATCACCCACTCTTTTTTTTCTGCATCAGAGCTTGCCGTCTCTCCATAGACCGCCTGTAATGACGATGCTTGCTGTTCCGAAGCGGAAACATCTATGGTGTCCTCCATGACAGGCATCATTTCAACAGTCATCTTCCCTGCTGTATCCTGCCCGAAGCGTCCTTTGAAGGAGTGAAGAAGTATAGTCGCTCCTATAAAACAGAGCAACCCCAGGAATATAAATAAATAGTTTCGTCTGTTCCCGCCCTCTCCATACATCAGAAGACCCCTTTTCTATATGATTTCTCCTTCCAGGGACCAGTGGCTGGCCCTGACGATTTTAACACGGATATACTTCCCCATCATTTCACGAGGACCTTTGACGATGACAACTTTGTCAGTCTTTGTCCTGCCCTGAAGCGCGTTCTCTCCCCTTGGTGCAGTCCCGTCTACCAATATTTCGACTTCACTGCCTACATACTTTTCGTTTATTTCACGGGCAAGACGGGACTGCAGGGCATTGACCCTGTTTAGCCTGTCAGCTTTCACTCTGTTGTCTATCTGGCCTTCCATAGCTGCTGCCTTTGTGCCTTCTCTGGGTGAGTAGGCCGCAGTATGTACTATGTCGAACCTGAGTTGATTTAGCAGGTCATATGAATCCTTGAAATCATCTTCTGTTTCATTTGGAAAGCCTACTATAAGGTCTGTTGTAAGACAGACGCCCGGAAGCTCCGAGCATATCTTTTGTACGAGGCCGATGTACTGGTCCCTGGTATATCCCCTGTTCATTTCCTTAAGTATCCTGTCGCTTCCCGACTGGACAGGGAGGTTGACTGCACGGCATATCGACGGAGTTGACTTCATTACCTCAAGTATGTCTTCGTCAAAATCCCTGGGATGAGATGTGGCAAAGCGGAGTCGCCTGATGCCCTCTGTTCCGGAAACATCTTTTAAAAGAGAGGCGAAACCGTACTCACCTTTTTTATCCTTTCCGTAGGCATCGACATTCTGTCCGAGGAGAGTTATCTCCGACACTCCAGATGCTGCCAGTTCACAGCACTCCCTGATTATCTCACTGTGGTCGCGGGACTGGAGCCTGCCCCTGACATAGGGGACTATGCAGTAGGTACAGAACCTGTCACACCCGTAGGTTATCGTTACGTAGGCTTTGTATGGATTGATCCGTTCAGTCGGTACCACTTCCAGGTCTTCAAGCGCCCTGGGGTCTTCATCCATGAAAAATCTCTGTGCGCCGTCGGCCAGGACATCCTGTATTCCCTGAGGGACCAGTCCCAGGTGTCTCGGGCCGGAAACGAGCCTGACACATTGGAATTTTTTTGCGACCTGAAGCCCTATCCTCTGTGCCATGCAGCCTACGAGCACTACCGCAGGAGATCCTGTATTCCTGTACCTGAGGTTATAGCGCCCTATCTCACTTACGACTTTCTGTTCGGCCTTTTCCCTTATGCTGCAAGTTACGAGGACCACCACGTCAGCCTCTTCCTCTGGGCTCTCTGTCCAGCCCAGATGGATCATGGAAGTCCTTATCCTGTCACCGTCATAGGAGTTCATCTGACAACCAAATACCCTTATTGCAAAGCTTTTCAAACTTTTATCCCCTTTATCCTGTTTGTTCACCCTAGGCATTATATGCCCTGAGGGACAATCTTTCCACTTTGCGCTGTATAATATTAGGGCATCGGAGGTGTGCTTCATGAAAAAAACGACAATATTTTCACTTGCTGTGTCAATGATCATCCTAAGTATCTCAATTTCTTCAGCCCAGATGAGAGATGCCCTTCCTGAGATACGTGGGTGGATAAACGGTGAGCTTAGAAAGACGGAATTCGATACGGTCTCGGGGAAGAGGGGCTTCTGGCTTGAACGCAGCTACAGAAATACATTTGGCGTGCCTTTCCACGCGGTATGGATGGAGGGGTCGGGAGACAAGGGATGGTCCCCCCCCGACAAGACCATTTCCGCCGATGACGGCCCGATTGGATCGGGGGCATCATACAGGACCCTCTCTGTCACCGGTCAGAGATCCATACTGGAACACCATCCGGTAACGGGCTTCAGCATCTCTGTCAAAGCGGGCAATAAAGGCACCCTGACTCTGGAATCAAATATCGCTGCGGAGGAAGAGATGATATCGGCGGCTGAGGTCCTTATTACCGAAATACTTCGCGAGGATAAGGCGGAAGAACAGAAATGAACGAAAAAAAGATCAGGATCATAAAAAACGGCCCATATGTCGTAACAGGCAATGTTGACCTCTCGGAAAAGATAATCCGGCCTGAGGAGGACAAGTCAAAGGATGCAAAATATGTATGGGAGGATGGCGGAGAGATAGCACATGAGGAAGCTTACGCCCTATGCCGGTGCGGAGCTTCAAAAAAGCATCCCTTCTGCGACGGCAGCCATTCAGAGACCGGTTTTGACGGGACCGAAACTGCCTCAAAAAAACCCTACAGGGAAAGATCTGAGCTCATTAAAGGCAGGAACGTCGACCTCCTTGACGACGGAAGATGCGCCGGTGCCAGATTTTGCTACAGGGAAAAGGGAGACGCGTGGTATCTCGCCTCATGCGACGACAACTCCGAAAAAATTATTTGCGAGGCAGTCAAGTCCGCCTCTGAATGCCCCGCAGGGAGACTTACGGCCCTTGCGAAGGACGGCTCATGCATAGAACCGGAGCTTGGACCCTCAATAGATATAACCCAGGATCCCGAAAATTACGTCAGCGGTGGGTTATACGTCAAAGGAGGCATACCTCTGATCTCCGCGGACGGTACCGAATACGAGCAAAGAAACCGGATAGTGCTCTGCAGATGCGGGAAATCAAAGATCAAGCCATTTTGCGACGGCACTCATGTAGAGGCCAATTTTAAGGATAAGTGCAGCACATGCAGCTAAAATCAACTTATATATAGTTAAAATCTAAAATCTCTAAAATCTTAGAATAATATAAGGCCGTTACTGTAAACTTTGAATAGGAAGAATTTACAGAAACGGCCTCTTTTTACCCTCTCAATATAATTATTGCTTCAACCATTCACTTTCTCTTTCCGTGCCAATGGCGTCAAGCTCAAATGGAGTGGTCTGATATACAAAGTAGTTGAGCCAGTTCATAAAGAGAAGGTTGGCGCTGCTCTTCCAGCTTACGACCGGCCTGCGTGTGTCGTCATCGCAAGGGTAGTAGTTCTTAGGCACCTCTATGGGCAGTCCTGCGTTTTTATCCCTCAGATACTCCTTTTCAAGCGTTCCTGCATCATATTCCGAATGCCCTGTTATAAATATCTGTTTCCCCTGTTCTGTCTTTACGACGTAGACCCCCGCCTCCTCCGAAGATGCAAGGATCTGCAGTTCTGGCACAGATTCGACATCCTCCCTGCAGATCGTTGTATGGCGTGAATGCGGAGCCATGAAAATGTCGTCAAAACCCCTGAAGAGCATGGAATTCCTGTACTCCACCTCATGAGGGAAGACTCCGAATAGTTTTTGGGGAAGCGGGTACTTTTTGATTCCATAGTGGTAGTAGAGTGCTGCCTGTGCACCCCAGCATATATGGAGGGTGCTGTATACATGGGTCTTGCTCCACTCCATTATCCTGCACAGTTCGTCCCAGTATTCGACATCCTCAAATTCCAACAGTTCCACCGGAGCTCCGGTTATGACAAGTCCGTCAAACTTCCTCCCGCAGACCTGGTCAAATGTCTGATAAAAGGAGAGAAGATGCTCCCGACTGGTGTTTTTTGCCTCATAAGTCGCAGTCTGCAGAAGCGTGAGCTCCACCTGGAGAGGGGTGTTGCCAAGCAGCCGCGCGAACTGCGTCTCCGTTTCTATCTTGGTAGGCATGAGATTGAGCAGTGCTACCTGAAGCGGCCTTATGTCCTGTTTGGCCGCACGGAGTTCATCCATAACGAAAATATTTTCATTCAGAAGCGTCTGTGTCGCAGGGAGACTGTCCGGTATCTTAATAGGCATTTGTATGCCCCCTTTCAGTTATTTGATGCTAATAAAAAAGGCAGCCCATACGTTAAATGGACTGCCTTAGTAGTTTTTATCGGATCTCGCGCCAAATCAGGACCGCGAACTGCCGTAATAAACTCCAAAGGCACTCCTGCGCATCATCATGCAGCACATCAACGTGTTATTGCCGCTTTTTTTATTCATTGCGCTTCCTCCTTTGATAAGTTTCCGGAAATTCTAATGACTCAGCGTCAAAAAGTCAAGAATTCTTTTTAATTTGTTTACATCAGCTCGGTGCCTCGTTACAATTGGATGTAACGGTAAATATTTCTTATTAAAAAGGTGATTGGGATGACATCTGAAGAAAGATTGAAGGAACTGGGAATAGAGCTTTTTACCGACATCAGGCCGATCGGCAGTTATGTTCCTTTTGTGAGGGCAGGAAATCTGGTATATGTTTCGGGACAGGGACCAAGCATAAAAGGAAAGTACATCGACTATATCGGCAAGGTCGGAGACGGCATTTCAAAGGAGAAAGCCAAAGAGGCTGCAAGGGCAACTGCTGTAAACCTTATTTCTGTCCTGAAAAATGCAGTTGGTGATCTTGACCGGATCGAAAGGATAGTAAGCATTCACGGGTTCGTGAACAGTACTCCTGATTTCACGGAGCAGCCATATGTAATTGACGGAGCCTCCGAGCTCCTTGTTGAACTTTTCGGCGAAAAGGGCAGGCATGCAAGGTGCGCTGTCTCGGCACCCTCTCTGCCGCTCGGCATCTGCGTTGAAATAGAACTCATCGCGGAGATCAGATAAAAACGGGAGGCGTTATCCTGGGGTGCACGGAGATCCCGCTGCTGGTAAAACAGGAACAGACAAAGATCCCCCTCTTCGACACGACGACACTGCTTGCCGAAGCGGCAGTAAGAGAGGCATTAGCTGAGTAAAAGATAAATTATTTTGTCAGGTTTGTCATTTTCAGAAACAAGAAAGAGACCTATGCAGGGTCTCTTTCCTGTTAATAAATATCTAAGCGCAGAGTAAATGGATCCTGTGGAGGGAACTTTCCCTGCCCGGCTATATTTGGTCAAAAGCTGAAGCGGCCCTGGGACGAGAAAATATTGAGCATAACGATCGTAAAAAGGGCAAGAGCGATCACAACTACAACAGCCCATACCTTTGCCCCTGCATCCTCTTCCGCTTTAAAGAATCTCTTCCCAAAGAGCCAGGCCCCGCCAAAGACAAGCGCAATAATGAGATCGAGAACAACGGCCTTCCCGGCTTCTCTAAAATTGACCGTGACTCCCAATACCGCCATATAGATCAAGCCAACTATTATCGAAAAGATCTTGCATCCGTCCATTGATCCTTCACCTTTTCCGGCTTTTGATCGACATTAGTTTTAAGCAGAAAACATCGTCGTTTTATATCACATTATCAGACTGGCCTAATATTAATTTTTTCTTGATCACACTGAAATCTGGTGACTTGATCGATCTTTTTTCTTCGTACATCATAATGTCGGCCTCTCTTATCAATTCATCGAGCATATTGCGGTCAGACTTTTTAATTTCAGCGATACCGTGACTCAGACTGATTATGTATGGTTTATCTTCTTCGTTTGCAAGCTTAATTTTATCCAATACCCTGAGCCATGTTTTATTGACCTGATCAATGTCCATATTGACGAAACATATTAAAAATTCATCACCGCCAAGTCTTATCAACAGATCTTCTTCCCTGATATTCTCCTTTATAATTTTTACAGAGTTTAGGATCAGTGCATCTCCCTGTTCATGACCAAGCACATCATTTATTTCCTTTAATCCGTTAATGTCAATAAAACAGATAATAATATCGTTCTTTTGCCGAATAAGATCTTCAAGCATCCGCATTCCTGTTGCTCTGTTCAGACAACCGGTCATTGCATCATAGGTAGCCATTATTTTGATCTTATTATTTCCCGACAGATATAGTACTGATATGACGGAAAAAAGGAGTGACAGCAGAATGAAACTTATGGTGATCAATGGAGTCTGCAGTGTTTTTTTGATGCTTAATATAAAAGTGTTTTTGTCATTTGCGTAATAAAATATTTTGTCTGACATATGGCACACTATGGTCCACTGAATATCAGACACGTTGATTTCTGATAATGTATCGCCTTCATTTCTCAACATTTTTTGAAGCTCTTCTTTAGGATTGATCGTATCGAATGTGAAGGATCCATTTTGGGTAAAAAAATGCCCTTTCTTTTCTTTGGTTATACGTTCCCATTCTGACGGGAATAAATTTTTAAAGGTGTGTTTTTCTCTCCCCGGGTACATAAATCCCCATTCTTTTTCTTTATCCTGGCCCGCAAGCCAATAGCCATCCTTGTTTATAAGCTGAAGGTTTCCGGTAGTGCTGTCAGCTAAATTAATAAGCTTGTGCCTGATTTTTTCACCTAAATAATTCGCAACAAATACGCCTCTTTTGACATTTTTTTTATCAAAGACTGGAACACCGAAGCGTATCATCGGTTTTTCCGGCTGTTCTATTAAATTGCCCTCAATGTTTAAATCAAATTTTGACATATATATTTCCCCGGGGCCAAGTTTGATAGTCTCGGTAAAATAGTATCTGTCTTTTTTATTCTGGAGTCGGTCTTCCGGGATTATTTCAGGTCGTCCGTTATTAAAATTTACCCGCAGTAATTCATTTCCCTCGCTGTCCAAATAACGCAGTTGATCGTATTTCATCTTGGTGCGAGAAAATACCTCCCACTCGTTTTCAACATTATTTTTATCCATGCCATTATTTAAATATTCCAAAAATAACGGACTGGTGTTCAAGTATTTGATATCGGTCACTATTTGTTCTAATTCGCTTATAGTGAGGTCTCTGCCTATTTTAACAAGTGCAGCCTGGTTTTGTTCCAAAAAATTTTTATCGTTGACAACGTCCTTCTGCTTGTACACAGATAATGAAAGGACAAGTATGGTCATAGTTAAAATAAATATAATTAGCAGAGAAAAAAAGTAATTGTCTGTTTTGAATGTTTTAGGCATGCCCGGCATCCTGCTTTCAAAAAAAAGATTTTGATGATCATGCTTTGCTGCGTTTATTCATTTTGTTAATATTTATCAGCTTTCTACACAAGACTGTCATGAACATTGGTATGGTCGTTTCTTGTCAGCCGGACTTTGAAAATTACCGAAGTTTCTGTTTGATCATGCCAATTATAAATGATTGCAATAAATACATATCACCCATCCCTGCGGTTATTTTGGATCATCAAACTCACACAAAAAAACAGACCCATTACAGGGTCTGTTGAGTTATTGGTGGAGACGCGGAGATTCGAACTCCGGTCCAACAGGGGCCGATCTGGGAGGCACTACGAGTGTAGTCTCTGATTTGATCTCGGATCTGCGGCTCCCAAAGACAGGATCCGCATTTCCCAGCCTTCCCTAGAGTCTCGAACCTCTCCCAGAAAGCGCTGAAGATGTCCCAGCCATCTTTGTGACACTCTTCTAAAGCCCGATGACGGAAGCTTTAGAGAGCGCGCCGCTTACTTAAGCAGCGAGTGCGTAATCGTTATTGACGATTATTGTTTTGGAGCCGGATTAACGAGGATTCCCCATCCTCGACCCGCTCCTCCCGATCCTCCAACCTGCTGTCGAAACCATACGTCCCCTTATGTACGAGCCGGATTATCCGGGCTCGCTTTCAATACTGCAGATGATCAGCCTTCGCGCGACCTGTTGCGGATAGCCCGCTCCATTTCGCGGTTGGCATCCTTCTCTGCTGCAGTATCTCTTTTGTCATGGAGCTGTTTGCCTTTTGCTACGGCGATTTCGCACTTCGCCCATCTTCCCTGCTTGATGTATATCTTCAGAGGCACGAGCGTAAGACCTTTTTCTCTTGTTTTTGCCAGAAGTTTCCTGATCTCAGACTTATGGACGAGAAGTTTCCTCGGCCTCAAAGGTTCTTTGTTGTAGTAGCTTCCCTTTTCGTAGGGTGATATGTGAACGTTGTAAAGCCATAACTCTCCGTTCTCTACTCTGGCGAATCCGTCCTTGAGGTTTACCTGGCCTTCCCTTACTGATTTGATCTCTGTTCCCGAAAGGACCAGTCCGGCTTCAAAAGATTCTACTATGAAGTACTCATGCCGCGCTTTACGGTTTTGAGCGACGGTCTTATCCTCAGGCACAGAAATCACCTCACGTGGAGACTATACCAGAATGAACAGCATTAGTCAAATATGGAAAAACACCTAAAAAACAAAACCCCCGGCATTTGCCGGGGGCATTATTTCGAGATGGTCGGGGCGAGAAGATTTGAACTTCCGACCTCCTGGTCCCGAACCAGGCGCGCTAACCAGACTGCGCTACGCCCCGGAAGCAGCGCAAATTATAGCATTGTAAACGAACCTCGTCAAATACCCGAGGCGCGGACCAGACGGTCTTTCAAGGCCCGACCAATACCGGTTTCGTCAGGTATCTGAGCAATAATTATCTCTGCTCCGCTTTTTTCAATTAACCTGAGAACACGGAAAAGTTCTTTGGCATATTCCTCTGTGTCTTTGAATATTATCTTTATGAAGGGGGACCCTGTTGGTTCTGATGTTCCTATCCAGGCCCATTTTTTGCCTCCGGCTTCGGTGTCACAGGGATCGTCTGTCATGATCAGCGGTATCTTTGGCGCATAGTGCCTGTAGCGTGTTCCGGGAGAGCGTTTGAGGGGATCTCCGTCGGTGGGAAGGAGGACGGGTATGTGAAGGGCCCCCTCTATATCCTCCTTGGATATGCCTCCCGGTCTCAAAAGCATCGGAGACTCTCCGCTTACATCAAGGACTGTTGATTCAAGCCCTACCTTTGTAGGTCCGCCGTCAAGGACCATCAAGACGGCATCTCCGATGTCCTCTCTCACCGTGGCCGCATCTGTGGGGCTTGGCCTGCCGCTCCTGTTTGCACTCGGAGCAGCGATCGGTACTCCGGCGGCACGGATGAGCTCAAGTGCTATCGCGTTGTCAGGCATCCTTACTGCAGCTGTATCAAGGCCTCCCCGGGTCACATGGGGGATGGTCCCTTTTGCTTTCAGTACAAGTGAGAGGGGGCCGGGCCAGAATGTGTCCATCAGAAACCTTGCTCTCCAGTTCAGCTCAACTACCGACTCTGCCATTTTTATGTCACAGACATGGATTATAAGAGGGTTGTCAGAGGGACGCCCCTTCGCCGCATATATTTTTTTCACAGCTTCCATGTCAAGTGCGTTGGCTCCGAGTCCGTAGACCGTCTCGGTTGGGAACCCCACAAGTTCTCCTGAGAGTATCATTTGGGCAGCGAGCCGTATCTCCGTAAGCATTTCATCATTGATCCCGGCTTTCCGTTCTTCCGGTCTCTCTTCCATTCTGCTCATCATTGCCGGATCGGGCCTTCGTTGTACTTACTGAAGAAATCCTGCCTGAACCGGGGATAGCGGCCCTCAATTATCGCCTGCCTGGCATCTTTCATCAGATTCACCAGGAAATAAAGGTTGTGCCAGCTGCATAACCGGGAGGCCAGTATCTCTCCCGCGGTGTAGAGGTGCCTGATGTATGCCCTTGTAAAATTTCTGCAGGTATAACAACCGCATGAGGGGTCGATCGGTGTGAAGTCCCTTGCAAAAACACTGTTCTTCAGGTTCATTTTGCCAAAGCTGGTCAGGACTCCGCCGTTCCTTCCGTTCCTTGTCGGCAGGACGCAGTCAAACATGTCAATTCCGCGTGCCACGCCCTCAACAAGGTTTGCCGGGTGGCCGACGCCCATGAGATACCGGGGCTTGTTCAAAGGCATCTCCGGACACAGTGCATCAAGTATCCTGTACATCTCTTCATGAGACTCTCCAACCGAGAGGCCCCCTATCCCATAACCCGGAAAGCTGATATCTTCCAGTCTTCTTATGCACTCTATGCGCTGGTCCTCAAACATTGAACCCTGCACGATGCCGAAGAGGGCCTGATCTTCCCTTGAATGGTGGTCTTTGCACCTCCTGGCCCAGCTGATAGTCCTCTCCATAGCCGCCCTTGAATACTCTTCAGTGGTCGGCCAGACGACACATTCATCAAAAGCCATTGCGATGTCGCTTCCGAGCTTCTGCTGTATGTCCATCGAGTCTTCCGGACGCATGAAGTGTTTGCTGCCGTCAAGGTGGGACCTGAACTCGACGCCCTCATCCGTGATCTTTCTCAGTTCGGAAAGGGAGAATACCTGGAATCCCCCGCTGTCGGTAAGTATGGGATGATGCCACTGCATAAACTTATGCAGCCCGCCTGCCTCTTCTACGATATCGGCACCCGGGCGCATGTAGAGGTGGTATGTGTTGCCCAGAATGATCTGGGCTCCTATTTCTTCAAGTTCGGGCGGCGTCATCGCTTTTACAGTCGCCTGCGTGCCTACCGGCATGAAGACAGGGGTCTCTATCACACCGTGGGGGGTGATCAGCTCTCCCGCGCGGGCTCCTGTCTCTGGACATTGCGCGATCAGCCTGTACTCAAACATTGGATACCCCTTCCCAGCCGAACAGCCTCTCCCCGTTCTCTTTTACAGCTGCGGCAAAATCCTCAAGCGGCATTCCCTTGAGCATCGATATCATCTCATATACAGCACGCACATAACACGGCTCGTTCGTTCTGCCCCTTAACTGCTGCGGGGCAAGGTATGGTGAATCTGTCTCGCAAAGTATCCTGTCGATGGGGACGATGTCCATCGCTATCTCACGAAGTGCTTTGTTCTTTGGATAAGTGACCGGTCCGGCAAATGAGATGCAGAAACCAAGGTCAAGCGCGTCCATGGCATTTTGCGCATCACCTGAGAAACAATGGATGACCCCTCCGACGGTTTCAGCAGATTCCTCACTCAGTATAGCCAGCGTTTCGGAATTTGCGTCTCCCGACGATCTGTCTGCAGCATCCCTTACGTGTATGACAACAGGTTTGTTTAACTTTTTTGCAAGGCATATCTGAGAACGGAATACCTCCCTCTGGATATCCCTTGGAGAATTATCATAGTAGAAGTCCAGGCCTATCTCTCCGACCGCCGAAACTTTTTTGCTGCCGGCAAGTTCTTCAAGCTCTTTCGGGATACCTCCTGAAACGGATGAAGCCTCATGGGGATGTACCCCTGCAAGTGCCCATATTTCCGGCATCCCTTCATGTTTTTCAGCCAGGGCCACAGCCTCTCTGGTGGAAGCCAGGTCTGCCGAAGCAAAAAGCAGACGCCTCACATCGCACTTGAGGGCATTCTCAAAGACTTTGGAAAGACCGTCGGGATAATATTCTTTGTTAAGATGGCAATGCGTATCTACAAGAAACATGGCTTATTCCCTTTCATATCTGTCAGAGTCCGACAAAGGCAGATCCCGCAGTTTATGGGATCTGATCGGATCCCCCTTCTGCAAAGCATGCGATCACCTATAAAGCAACGCTCTCCCCCTGAAGGGCTAAAGGAGCTTCAGAAGGGAGAACGGCCGGTCTCTATGTTTTTCGTTACGGTCTAAAACCGGATCGTCTAGTGGATCCTGCTCCCTATCGGTATGAAGTCATCCATTACCGTCAGAAGCGTCAGGGATTCCTTTCTGGTATCCGGGCTCTCCGCGGCAAGCAGCATCCCGTTGCTGGGGACTCCACGGAATTTTGCGGGCTTGAGGTTGCACAGCACCACTATCTTTTTGCCTTCAAGCTCCTCGGGTTTGTAGAACTCCCTGATGCTTGAAACTATGGTACGCTTTTCATAACCCAGATCAAGGCTCAGTATATAGAGCTTATCAGCCTTGGGCACTATGTCGACCTTTTCGACCAGCGCTACCCTGAACTCAAGTTTGCTGAAATCATCTATACCAACTTCGGGTTCGTGGTCGTCAAAATTGTAGAATGCCGCCGGATCAGCCGCCGCGCGTTTTTCAATGTCACGGGCCTCTTTTTCCTTTTTCCATTTTTCAATGTCAATGCGCGGGAAGAGTATTGCTCCCTTGTTTATCTTGACCTGCGAAGCGGTCCCGCACCAGCTCCATGATGCTCTCCCTTCCTCGATAGGGCTTCCGGTAAGGCCGAGCTGCCCCCATATACGGGCAGACGTCTCCGGCATGAAGGGCGCCGCAAGGACTGCAGAGAGGCGAAGCGACTCCCACAGGGTCCTCAGGACTGCATCAAGACGCTCTATCTCCCCTTCCTTGCCAAGTTTCCAGGGCTGGGTCTCATCTATGTACTTGTTTGAGCGGCTTATGAAGGTCCACAGAGCCTTGAGTGCATCGTCAAAGGCGAAACGGTCCATGCAGGACTCCATCTCACTGACCGTTTTGTTGGCAAGGTCTTCAATTTCCCTGTCGATATCTTCGCTCCTGAAGCTCATGGGCAGGTCGCCGCCGCGGAATTTTTCGATCATCTGGAGGCTCCTGCTCAAGAGGTTTCCGAGGTCGTTGGCAAGATCGGAGTTGATCCTGTTTACCATGGCAAGCTCTGAGAAGTCCCCGTCGTGGCCGAACGGGACTTCGCGGAGCACGAAATAGCGGAATGCGTCTACCCCATAAAGGTCTGCCATCTCAAAGGGATCCACTACGTTTCCTATCGACTTCGACATCTTCTCACCTTCGACCGTCCACCAGCCATGGGCAAAAACCCTCACCGGCGGGTTCAGTCCAAGGGCCAGAAGCATCGCAGGCCATATGACACAGTGGAACCTTATGATGTCCTTCCCTACGAGGTGGCGGACTGAAGGCCAGTAAGTCTGCCAAAGGCCCCCCTGCTCAGGGAAGTTAAGGGCTGAAAGGTAGTTGATCAGCGCATCGAACCAGACATAAATGACATGTTTCTCATCTCCGGGAAGGGGGATGCCCCAGTCAAGCGTAGTACGGGATACCGACTGGTCACGGAGTCCGCTCTTAATAAAGCTGATTATCTCGTTGTACCTCGACCTGGGCATAATGGCATCAGGATTCTCTTCATAGTATTTGAGGAGCGGTTCCGCATACTTTGAAAGTTTGAAGAAATATGTCTCCTCTGTCATCTTTGTCAGCTGCCTGTGGCAGTCGGGGCATGTATTGCTCTCACCCATCTGCGCCTCGGGCACGTAGGTCTCGCAGGGAACACAGTACCATCCCTCATACTCTCCTTTGTATATGTCCCCATTGGCCATAAGTCTCCTGAATATTTCCTGAACGACCTTTTCGTGCCTTGGCTCTGTTGTACGGATAAAATCGTCGTTCGATATATTCAGGACACCCCAGAGCCTCTGAAAATTCTGCACGACCTCGTCGCAGAGTTCCTTCGGGGTTATGCCTTTCTTTTGCGCAACAGTCTGGATCTTCTGTCCGTGTTCGTCCGTCCCTGTCAGGAACCAGGTCTTCTCTCCCCCGGACTTGTGCCAGCGGGCGAGGACATCAGCGGCTATCGTCGTATAGGCATGCCCGATATGGGGCACGTCGTTGACGTAGTAGATCGGCGTGGTGATGTAAAAATTCTCTTTGGACATTTATACTACCTCCCCGGTACAGTTCTCAAGAATGTACCGTTTTATTCTGTTTCGTGGGATACAATACTTTATTGAGAGCAAGTTTGCAACATTTTTTGTCGATTCGCCCGCTTTGCACATCATGAGAACCTCGTCCATCCATGCAGGATCCTCCATTACGGGTGCGATCTCTTCGGCTCCTCCTACCACGCAGACAAATTCCCCGCGTATTTTATCCTCCGTCAGCAGATCACAGAATGATAAAAGGGTCCCCCTTATGCATTCTTGGTGCACCTTACTTATCTCCTTGACAAGCGCGGCAGGCCTGTCTCCCAGTACACCGCCCATCAATTCAAGTTCTTTCAAAAGCCTGTGAGGAGCAATGTAGAAAACGAGGGTCTGTCTATTCTGCCTAAGCTCTTCAAGCCTGAACTTTTTTTCTTCTTTTTTACCTTCCAGGAAGCCAACGAAGGTGAATGAGTCCATCCCCATCCCAGAGAGAAGGATAGCCGGAAGGAGCGCGTTTGGCCCCGGAAGGACATCCAAAGGAAGTCCCCTTTCGATAACGGCTTTTATTAGTATCATCCCCGGGTCTGATATGCCCGGGGTACCTGCGTCAGAAACAAGCGCTACCCTCTCCCCGTCTTCTATCCTCTTCAAAAGGGGGGCAAGCCTCTCTTTTTCATTGAACTTATGGTAGGAGATGAGGGGCTTACTTATGGAGTAGTGGTTGAGGAGCTTCAGAGTATGCCTTGTATCCTCACATGCTATGAGGTCAGCCTCGCGGAGGATCCTGAGTCCCCTCAGGGTCATGTCCTCAAGGTTCCCTATCGGCGTCGGGACCACTGTCAGTGGCATTTTAGTCTCCTCCTATCATGTAGGCTTCCTGCAGCTGCGGTGTCTCTTTCCCCTCATCGTCAAGCACGAAGAGGGGAGCTTCTATTCTGAGTCCGTGCTTTGAGGCCCTTATCGCTTCCACGAGGACCACGGAGGCCTCCGCTCCGGGTTTTGGGTGGACCGCCTTCATCCTTTTTGGGGCTATGTTGTTTTTGTCAAGCAGGGCAAAGAGCTCGGCAGCTCTTCCCGCGTATATCACGATATCAAGGTATCCCCTGTTTTTCAGAAGATAGCGGCAGGCCCGGACAAGATCGTCAAGCGTGCATTCAGAACCGTTCATTGCCGTCGCGATGGCCTTCGAGGGGCTTCGGTCCCCGCTTTCCGGTCCGAAGTAGGGTGGGTTGACCACTATGCGGTCGTAGCTCTGGGCTTCCCAGATCGTCCTGTGCAGCCTTATGTCGCCTGTGTAGAATCTTGCGCTCGCTTCCAGACCGTTGGCCGCGGCGTTTTCTGCTGCCATCTCGACCAGGTGCGGCTGTATGTCCACACCCTCTATGCTGTGTCCCCTCTTTGCAAGGATCAGTGAGACCGCCCCGTGAGCGCAGCCGATCTCCAGTATCTTCTCCCGTTTTTTGGGCCTTGCGTAATGGGCAAGGAGAATGGTGTCAAGATTGACCCTGGGGCCCTCCTTTTCACCGGGCTGCTTTATCTTCAGCACTCCCCTGAGGAGATCCTCGCTAACTTCTGTCATCACGCCCAGTCCTCAAGCCTTACGCCGATCACCTGTGAAAGCCCCGGTTCTGACAATGTCACTCCGTAGAGGACATCCGCCCTCTCCATAGTTACGCGCCTGTGGGTCATCGCAAGTACCTGCCTGTTTTTTGCATATTCCTTGGCGAGCTCTGAGAACCTTCTTAGATTGACCTCGTCAAGCGCAGCATCGACTTCGTCAAGCACTGCAAGAGGACAGTCGGCTACTTCCATGGAGGCAAAGAGCAGAGAGATGGCTGCAAGGGACTGTTCCCCTCCGGAGAGCTGGTTTATGCTCTGAGGGTGCTTTCCGGGAGGTCTTGCGACCACATCGACACCTGTATCCCATATCGTCTCGCCCTCTATCATCTCCAGGTGGGCCTCTCCGCCCCCGAAGAGTCTCTGGAAGAGAGAGCAGAACCTTGTGTCTACCTCTTGAAGCGCGTCGGAGAACACCTTGTATGCCTGCCTGTCCGCATCGGAGATAAGTTTTTCCAGTTCAGCAGCACCGGCTCTGACATCATCAAGGTGCTCACCCATGAAAGCAAGTCTGTCCCTGAGATTTCTGTCCTCCGAGAGTACTCCCATGTCGACTTCCCCAAAGGCCTTTATCTTCCTGTCCCCGTCGCGAATGCTCCTTCTGAGGTCTTCGATATCCTCGCCGTCGGGCAGAGCTTCTCCTCCGGAATACGGATACTGGTCTTCCCATGTGTTTATAAGTTCATCAAGCTCCCTCTGAGTCTCACTCTTCTTTAGCTCAAAGGATGATATCCTCTCGAGGGCTTCTCTCGAACGGATGTTGGACAGTTCTGCCCTTTTCCTCATGAGATCACGTTTTGTTTCCAGTTTTGAAAAACCGCTGATATGATTTTCTATCTCTGCCGTCAGGACCCTGCGTCTCTCAAAAATATCAAGACAGTTCTTGCCGGTCCTTGAAAGGTTTGCCCTCTCCCGGACACACCTCAGGTCAAGCTCTGACATCTCTTCGTCCAGGCTGCGCATCTTCCTTTCCTCGGTCCTGAGTTCGTTGCTGACCCTTTCCATCAGCGCGAACTTCGAGCTGAGCCTCTCGGCAAGTACAGCAGCCTCCGCACGGAGCCTCTCACGCTCTTCTATGATCAGGTGATCGTCCTCAATTTTCGAGGGGCTGTCCCATTTTTTCTCGAGCTCCGCAAGGGATCCGAGCACAGAATTCCACTGTTTGCCCGCTTCAGCTATCGCTTCAAGGATCCTTCCGCGCTCTCCCTCTATCCTCTTCTGCTCTTTTGAGAATGAGGCCTTTTCATCGGCAAGCAAGGCTATCCTTCCGTCAAATTCCCTTATCTTCCTAGTGTAGTCTTCCTTCTGCTCGGAAACCCTAAGTTCCTCGCCCTCTGCGTCCTTGAACTTCTTAGCAAGCTCTTCCGCAGCCGATGTAAAGCTTGCCGCATCCTGCTCAAGTTTAACTATCTGGGCCTTCATCTCGATAGTTTTGCCTGATTTTTGTGACCTTCCGCCGGAAACTGTGCCTCCAGGCTGAAAAACATCTCCCTCAAGCGTTGCCACCGGTCCTTTGAAACCTGCCCTCACAAGGTCCTGTCCTACTGCGTAGTTCTCAACGATCAGCAGATCGCCCATTATCTGTTCAATTCCGGGCAGCCAATGATCGTCTACTTTTACCAGGTCCATTGCCCAGCCTGTTATCCCCTCTTTAGGAAGCCTGAACTGCTTGTCCGGGTACCTGGGACGGCACCTTTCGAGCGGGAGAAATGTAGCCCTGCCAATGGCGTTGACCTTTAATTTATCGATACAGCGTCCCGCTTCCTCAAGGTCTTCGACCAGAAGCTGGAACTGTCGTCCGCCGAGATAGGCTTCGAGTGCCGTTGAATACTTTGGATCACAGGTGAATACATCGACTACCGCGTGAGGCGATGCGTCAAGCCTGTTCAGCCTGGCGGCCGAAAGAAGATACTGGACGGGACGCGGGTACAGATCCGCCTGCATTGCTTCGGTGACCTCGTTCAGCTTTGAGCGGGCGTTTGAGGCTTCTCTCCTTGCGCGCTGAAGCTCTGCCGCCAGAGTCTGCACCTTTGCATAAAGGCCTCCGTGGACCGAGGCTGTCTCTTCCTGTTCCTTCAGGAGCCGGTCCCTCTCCTTTTCCAGTTTCTTTATCTCGGAATCTATATTTTTGCCGGGATCTGACGTCTCTGTCTTTTTATTTTTGATTTCAAGAATGTCTTTACCTAAGAATGAGAGCTTTGCCCTGATCTGCTGCAGTTCTGCCTCGAGACGGCCCTTTTCGTTGTTCCATGCCTCACGCTGCTCTTTTTCTTCCTTCAGGCGGAGGTTGTATGCCTGCCATTTCCTGTCTGCGTTTTCAAGGGCCTTCTGCCCTTTTTCGAGTTCTTCCCGTGCCTTTTTATTCTCTTCCTGGGTCTTTTTCTGCTCCTCTATAAGAGCCTCCGCGTGTTCTTTTGCTTTCCTTCGTTCCTCGGAAGCCTGGTCAAGCCTCTCTTTAGAGGCTTTAAGGTTTGAAGCGGAAGCATATCCGGCTTTTATGAGCGAATCGAAGTTCCTCTTGCTCTGTTCGAGTTCCCAGGTCTGCTGCTGTCTTTCCCTTGACAGCATAGCAATGCTCTTTTCAATTTCTTCCAGAGCTTTTTCCCACATTGATGACCATCCCAGAACGACCGCCTGTTCCTTTTTTACGCTCTCTAGGCTCTCTTCGGTCTCTCCTATCAGGACCTCTGACCTGCGCCTCCTGAGCCAGTATAGAAGTTTTCTCTCCTCTTCGATCTTATCCAGGATCTCTCTCAGTTCTGAAGCCCTTCTGACCTCCGGCGCGATCTCCTCACGACGGGACTGGAGCTCTGCCATGACATTCCTGAGCTGATCGTACTCCTCCCTGACTGTGACGAGCCTGTCGGATGCCTCCATACGCCTCTTCCTGTAAACATCGATCCCGAAGAGCGATTCAAGGCGCATCCTCCTTGCCAGGGGCCTCTGCTGTATGACCTCCGCAACCTCTCCCTGGCCAATAAAGGCGAATCTGTCTCCTTCGAGCTTCCAGTCCCTTTTTGTCTCATCCAGTTCAAGGAGTGTCTTCCTCGCATTGTCTACAAAGAGTATTGTGTTGCCGTCAGGCGCTGTGACCCTCCGTTTTACCGAACAGGACCTTGCGTCCTCCCTAAGCTGCAGGAGCACCTCCGCCTCTTTTGCGGCAGGAAGGCTTATAGAGCCCTGGAAGAGGAGGTCGCTCTGTCTTGATATGCGCAGTCTGCCGGCGTGGCTGTCTCCCAAAGACCATCTCAGCGCGTCAAGTATGTTGCTCTTTCCGCTTCCGTTAGGCCCTACTATTGCGGTGAATCCCGATGAGAGTATAAGGTCGTGGGATCCCCCAAAACTTTTGAAGCCCTTAAGCTGAAGACGACTTATGTACAATTGTCCAGCCCTCTCTCTTCTGAAGAGCGTTTATTCTGTGTTCGATCTGCGTCAGGCTGCCCTGCGCGTCAAGCCGGAACTTTCCCCACGAGAACTCGGGACAGCCTCTGATAAATAATTTTTTATCGAATTCCTCTTCCCAGGATGCCAGGAATGTCTCCGCGATATATTCGGCAATGGATGAATATGCTTCGATCAGGAGCGCCTCGGACCTTGAAGACATCGTAATTTTTCTTATAAACCTCTTTATCTGAAGAGCTATGCTCTCTTCGCGAGGCACCCAGCCAAGGCCTCCGCAGAAGGGGCACCCGTGGCTCAGAGCCGCTCTGATATCGGTCCTTGCCCTCTTCCTGGTTATCTCTACCAGTCCCAGGCCTGTAACTCCATATACCCTTGCCTTGCACCTGTCGTTTTTGAAAAGCTCCTGAAGCTGGCGTATAAGCTCCTGGTTCTCCTCCTTTGAATCCATATCGATGAAATCAACGACTATGATCCCGCCTATAGCTCGTAGCCTCAGCTGTCTGGCGATCTCATCCGCCGCTTCCATGTTGGTCTGGAATATTGTGTCATTGAGGTTTTTCGACCCTACGAATTTGCCGGTGTTGACGTCAATTACGGTAAGAGCCTCAGTCTGGTCTATGACAAGATATGCTCCGGAAGAGAGCCAGACCTTTCTGTCCTGGAGCTCCAAAAGTTGGTTTTCAATGTTGTAGACGTCAAATATCGGCATCTTGCCCCTATAGAGATTCACCTCTACGTTTTTGCCGGGAAAGAATCGATCCGTGAAAGACCTGATATTTACCTTGTCTTCTTCAGTATCGACAACTATTTCGTCTATCTCTTCCGTAAGCTCATCCCTCAGTACCCGCTCAAGCAGGCCAAGGTCCCTGTGTATGAGGCATGGGGCAGCGTTCTGTCCTGCATTGTGCTTTATCGTCTCCCACTGTGAGAGCAGATTTCGCACATCGTTTTCGAGGCTTTCGATGTCGCATCCTTCGGCAACCGTCCTTATTATTATCCCAAAGCCTTCAGGACGTATCTCCTTTGATATCGACCTTAGGCGCGCCCTCTGGTCGTTATCCTCTATCCTTTTGGATACACCGGTCTCATGTCCTCCGGGGATGAGGACCATGTACCTGCCTGCAAGCGAGATCCTCGGAGATACCCGAGCTCCTTTGCCCTTCCTGGCATTTTTTACGACCTGCACAAGCATTTCAATGCCGGGCTTGACCTCAGTACCGTGGACGTCGTCAAGATATAGAAAACCGTTCCTTCCGTCTCCAAGGTTCAGAAATGCTGAGTGCATGCCCGGAAGTACGCTGTCCACCCTGGCCTTGTATATCTCGCCGGTCCGCTGATGTTCAAGCATCCTTTCGACGAAAAAATCGTAAAGCTTTCCCCTCTCGTCAAGGATCGCTATCCTGATCTCTTCAGGGTCGATAAGATTCGCAACTATTTTTTTTGCAGGTTCGGCTGATGTCATCGTTCATACCTCCCGGCATCGAATGAGAGGCCTTACGGTGCCTGAAGCGACATCCCATGTGCCTACGCATTCGCGGACAATGTAGAGATCTTTCCATCCTTCGCATATACCCTCATCCCTGAGGCTCCTTACAAGATTGCCGGCGCCGCAGTGTTCAAGATCCCCTACAGTGAGGATCACGGAATCTTTGTCCTGGGCATCCCCGTACAGTATACCGGTCCTCTCAGCCTCGCTCCGAAGCACGCTGAGGGCACGGCTTTCAAGTTCGAAGCCTGCACCTCTGATCCTGTATGTGGCCGCCGAGGCCAGTTTTGACAGAGAAGGTCCTTCAACTTCGGCATGGTCAACTATGCGGATCCCTTCGGGCAACTTTTCGTTCCATCTTTCAACATAGCCCTCATCCCAGAAGCTGAACCAGAAATCAGCCGGCTCATCCGATCCTTCTACTCCGGCAGCCAGTGCAGGGCCAAGGCTGATCCTGGGATGCGGAGAAAAGCCTTCCGTAAATTCCTGCAAGAGCCCTGCTCTCCTTGCTGCTCTTGAAAAGAGGACCGGCAGGTCCTGATGGTTCAGAAAAGTGATCCATCCTTTTTTTTCGAATATTATCCTTATCCTAGCCATTTGAGCAACCCTTCACAGATGTCCTCCCCTGCCAGCCGCATGCATTGCAGCTTTCCCGGCAGTCCCGTGTCACATCCCCTGCAAGGGACCTATGTCTCTCTTCCAGAAGGAAGGACCTTGAAACACCGGGATCGATATGATCCCATGGAAGGATCTCATCGATGCCTCTTTCCCTGCATGCGTATGAGTCCGGATCTATCCCGAGATCATTGAAGACCCCCATCCATCTTTCAAAATTAAAATACTCGGACCATCCGTCGAAGCGCTCTCCCCTTTTCCAGGCTTCTTCCACGGCATCCGCCAGTCTTGAGTCCCCCCTGGCAAAGACGCCCTCTATGTAGGTCTGTTCGGGCTCGTGGTAAGATATGGAGACCTTGCGGTTCCTGATGTTGTTCTTGACCCACCTGCCCCTTTCTTTGAGGGTCTGGCGGTCAAGCTGGGCTTCCCACTGAAAGGGAGTGTGTGCCTTTGGAACAAAACCCGCAAGGGAGACGCTGACATCTCCCCTTCTCTTATGTTTTTTCGCTATGGAGACTGCCCTGTTGCAGATCTCGTGTATTCCGGCGAGGTCATCTTCCCGCTCCGTCGGAAGTCCCATCATAAAGTAGAGCTTGACCCTGTCCCAGCCATGAGAGAAAGTTGCCTCCAGTGCCAATTCGATGTCATCGTCAGTTACTCCCTTGTTTATCACATTTCTGAGACGCTGAGTGCCGGCCTCGGGCGCGAAAGTGAGTCCGCCCTTGCGTATAGGTTCCAGTTCAGCCGCCATATTGACGGAGAACGCATCTACCCTGAGGCTCGGAAGACTTAGCTTTATCTGGTTGTTTTTCAGCATAGGACCAAATTTTTTAAGTATTTCTCCCATTTCGCTCCAGTCGCAGGTTGCCAGAGAGAGCAGTCCGACCTCTTCCCATCCGGTGTTTTTTAGCAGTTTTTCGACCTGATCCGCAACTGATGCCGCGCTGCGTTCCCTTACAGGCCTGTCTATCATCCCTGCCTGGCAGAAGCGGCATCCCCTGGTACAGCCCTTGAATACCTGTACAGCTATCCTGTCGTGGACTATCCCGGTGTTGGGCACTATCATATCTGTATTATAGAAGGCGGAGTCAAGGTTTTCGACTATCCTTCTCATAATTGGCTTATTCTGCCTTACCGTTGGAACGTAGACACCTTCGATCCTTGATAACGCCCATATTTTCTCCTCGCGGCTTTTGTCCTTCATCCCATGGATCGCCCTCAGCACATCGGGAACAAGCACTTCTCCGTCTCCTACGCAGAATGCATCGATGAACGGCGCCATCGGTTCGGGGGCCAGTGCACCCGGTCCTCCGGCTATCACTATCGGATCCTTGCCGCTCCTGTTTTCGGAACGGAAAGGAATACCTGCAAGGTCGAGAATTGTCAGGATGTTTGTGTAGGACAGCTCATACTGAAGCGTGAAGCCCAGAACATCGAAATCCGACACCGGCCTCCTGCTCTCAAGCGCCCAGAGCTTTGTCCCGGATGATCTCAGCGAGTCCTCCATATCGGGCCACGGAGCATATACCCTTTCCGCATCGGCAAACGGAAGGGACCTGGTAAGTCCGTAGAGTATCTGGTACCCCAGATAGCTCATCCCGACCTCATATACATCCGGAAAGGCATAGCAGACTCTGACCAGATCCTGATCCGAGCTTTTTACCGGGCCGCTTCCCCACTCTCCGCCCGTGTACCTTGACGGTCTTTTGACCGATGCAAGGATCGCTCTGCGAGGGTCGGTTCCATTTTCTGACAGCATGCTGAAGATCCTCCTGATGCGGGAAAACCTCTCATCAGGGATATTCCCGCTCTCTAAATTTTACTGGTTCCGGGCAGTATAATGTCCGGGCCGCGTAATTTCAAACTAAAATCTGCCCTCTCTCGATACTATAACAACGCTTTGTACAAGTGCCAGCGCGATCGCAACTGCGAGCAGCGAACTTCCTCCATAGCTGAAAAGGGGGAGAGGCAGCCCCGTGATGGGCAGCAGTCCCATGCTCATGCCGATGCTTTCTGTTATCTGAAACCAAATCCACGCCACTATTCCCGCAGCAAGCAGCTTTCCTCTCGTATCACGGGTATAGTATGCTGCGTTGAGCATCCTCAAAAGCAGCACGGTAAAAAGAAGCAGCACCACCGAACACCCTATGAAGCCGAATTCTTCCGAAAAAACACTGAATATAAAATCCGTGTGCGGTTCCGGCAAAAAATGGAGCTTGCCCTGTGTTCCGTGAAGGAATCCTTTTCCAAAGAGCCCCCCAGATCCGACCGCGATCCTTGACTGGATAACATTATACCCTGCTCCCTGAGGGTCAATGGTAGGATCCAGAAAGACCATAAGCCTCATCTTTTGGTAAGGCTTGAGGAACACCCAGGCCGCGGGAAGCATAGCCAGCATTGAGACTACTATGCCGGAAAGAAATTTGACCGGCGCACCTGCCGCTGTCAGTACCGCAAAGAGCATTACCGAATAGACCAGAGAGCTTCCAAGGTCGGGCTGGAGAAGTATCAGTATTATCATCATCCCGGCGAGTCCCATGGCAGCAGATATGCCCTTGATGTCGGTCGGCGGCATCTTCGAGCATACCTGTGCCAGCACGAGTGCAAGTATCACCTTTCCTGTCTCGGACGGCTGAAAACGCATGACGCCTAAGTTGAACCAGCTTTGGGCTCCTTTAGTGGTATAGCCCACCGCAAGCAGAACAACAAGAAGGAATATCATAAGCAGGAAGAGCGGTCCTGCAAGATCAAGAAACTTCCGGTAACCGATCCTCAATATCAGGATATATACGACAGCGCTTATGGACCCCCACATCAGCTGACGTACGGCATAAGAGGAGAAAGTGACGGCCTTGTTCGGGCTGGCACTGTATATCGCGGCTATACCCAGAAAAAAGAGGGCTGTGGCTGCGATAAGCATTATCAGGTCAATGTTGGACCTGATATCTCTCCAGCTGCTGCCGCTCTTTTCAGCCATTCTTCTTCCTTCCCCTTACTTGCTTTTGAGAGCTCTTAAGCGGTATGTCAGCTACCAGTGCGACTGACCTGCTCCGCCTTTCAAGATTCATTTTTATACCCGTTTCGTCGATCTCCAGGTATTTTTTCAGGAGACGTACCATGTCCACCTTAAGAGCCTCCAGTTTCTCGGGTGCAATGTCGTTGCGGTCGTGTATCAGGACAAGCTGGAGTCTCTCCTTCGCAACATCGCCGCTTTTTTCTCCCGGGAAGAGACGTGTTAGGAATTTAAACATCGCATTTGCCTCCTAGTTGCCGAAAATTCTTCTGAGGGAAGAGAAAAATCCCTTCTGATTGCCTGAAAGGTCCATAAAGGGAACTTCATTGCCGCAGATCCTCTTTGCTATGTTTAAAAAAGCCTTAGTTGCCAGAGAACCGTTCGAAAATGTCAGGGGTTCTCCCTTGTTGGAGGAAGTGACCACGCTTTCGTCATCAGGTACGGCGCCTATGAGGTCTACCGCGAGTATGTCAAGTACATCCTGGATGGCCAGCATCTCCCCCCGCTTTACCATCTCAGGTTTTATCCTGTTTATGATCAGGCTTATCGGGGCCTTCTCCATAGACTCCAGGAGTCCTATGATCCGGTCTGCATCCCTGACCGCCGAGACTTCGGGAGTAGTTACCACCAGTGCTTCGTCGGCACCTGCAGCAGCGTTCCTGAACCCTGCCTCTATGCCTGCCGGACTGTCGATGAGGACGAAATCAAACTCGTTTCTGAGCTGTCCGCATATTTCCAGCATCTGCTCCGATGATACCGCATCCTTTGTTCTGGACTGCGCTGTCGGGATCATGTAGAGATTTTCCGTCCTCTTGTCCCTTATCATGGCCTGATTGAGCCTGCAGGTCCCCTCTATGACATCCACAAGGGTATATACTATCCTGTTTTCAAGGCCCATTATCACATCGAGGTTTCTGAGTCCAACATCCCCGTCTATAGCTACTACCCTGTATCCCTCGTTTGCAAGAGCAACGGCGAGGTTTGCGGTCGTCGTCGTCTTTCCGACGCCGCCTTTGCCTGATGTTATGACTATTATCCTGCAGTCCATTATTTCATCCCCCTATATCGCAGGCCACTCAGTGAGCAGCACTTCGTCCCTGTTTACGGTTATCACAACTGATTTTCCCCATATGTCCGAACTCTTGTCTATAAGTCCCACCTTGCGTCCTATCCTTACCTGCCCGGATTCGAACGATCTCGCTGAGACCGAGGCAGCCTCATCTCCCCTATAACCGGCATGAGCCAGCCCCTGAAGTTTTCCCAGAACAATGATGTGCCCTTCGGCTGATACCTCTGACCCGACGTTCACATGACCTGTGATGATCACATCTCCCTCGTGGACTATCTTCTGCCCTCCGCGGAGCGTCGATGTATATAACAGTGCCCCAGGTACCTTGCGGCCTGCAGATCTTTCCTGGCGCGGCCTTTTATTCGTCTCCCCGACTGTAAGGCCCAGCCGCGAAAGGGCCGATGATGTCTCAGGATCTGTTACAGCCCAGCTGATGACCGTACATCCCGTCGGCTCAATGAAGTATTTCCATATCTTGGCGACCAGCGCGGCACCGAAATTTCTGCCCTGAAGGTCCATCACAACACTGCTTCCGTCAAGCAATTTTTTTGCGTTTACTGTGAGCTCCTCAAATTCTTCAAGTATCTTTTTTTCGCTGAGCTCTTCGGGGACTACGCATCGCAATATCCCCGTCTGTATACCCTTTAGATGGATCATCATTTCCCAATGCACCCCTATTCCGTTTTAGGCTTGACCGGGACCGGTTCAACATATTTATTTCCATTTATAAGAAAATTGAGCATCTTCCCTACTATCGGACCCGCGACCGCTCCTCCGCCCTTGCCTGCTTCAGCAATGACCACTACAGCATAACGGGGGGCATTAGCAGGGGCATACCCGGCAAACCAGGCATGGTCTTCACCGTGGGCATTCTGCGCCGTTCCCGTCTTGCCGGCGATCTGGATCCCAAATGAACTTGCCCGCCTTCCCGTACCGGTGCTCGTGACCTCAAGAAGACCTTCCTGCATTATCTTTATTATTTCAGGTGACACTTCAAGTTTCCTATATTCAGGAACAGCCTTCGAATTTATCCTTGGCTTGGGAAGCCTGCCTCCGTTGGCTATCGCCGCATAGGCTCTGAGCAGCTGGATCGGAGTCATAAGAACGTAACCCTGCCCTATCGAATAGTTCACGGTGTCCCCTCCGTACCAGTTCTCCTTTACCCTCTCCTTTTTCCATTCAGGCCCCGCAATAGTACCCGAAATTTCTCCGATAAGGTCTATTCCGGACTTCTCTCCTACACCGTACTTGGCTGCAGTCCTTATCAGCCTGTCTATGCCGAGCCATGTGGCTGTCTGGTAAAAGTAGACGTCACATGAATCCCTTAATGCCTTCATCACATTTTCCGTCCCGTGTCCCGATCTCTGCCAGCACCTGAACCGTCTGTCGCCAAGCTCAAAGTATCCCGGGCACCTGACCGTCGTGCTCGTAGTTGCCACCTTGTTCTCCAGTACGGATGAAGCCGTAACGATCTTAAACGTCGAAGCCGGGGGATAAGCGCCCGATATTGCCCTGTTCATCATGGGCCTCTCCTTGTGGTCGTTCAGGGCCGCCCACTCCTTGTTGGAGATGCCCCACGTGAAAGGGTTGGGATCGTAGCTGGGAGATGAATAAAGGCATTTTACTGAACCGTCGTTGACATCCATCGCTACGACCGCTCCCCGGAAGTTACCTATGAGTTCGGCTGCGTAACGCTGTGCGGCAAGGTCGATAGTGAGGACCGTGTCGCTTCCTCTTTGCGGCGGGCTGTAGGATATGTCCCTCAGTTTCCTTCCCCTGGCATCGACTTCGACTACCTCCTCACCCGGTAAACCCTGAAGGTCCTCGTCATACCAGGCTTCGATCCCGTTCTTGCCTATCATGTCGCCGCCTCGGTACAGGCTCTCCTTTTTTGCCTCAAGCTCATCCTTCGTTATTTCTGAGACATAACCGACCACGTGCGCGGTAAAATTCCCTGCCGGGTATGTCCTCTTCCATACGGGAGTCAGGAAGAGCGCTTCACTGAAATTCCTGTCTGTTATAAGTTCCGCGGCCTGTGCAAAGGTGAGGTTGGACGCCACGGTTATCGCCCTGTAGGGCGCGGAATACTGTTTTTCGATCAGCTTTTTAAGTTCCTCTTCGTCTATCGGTATGCCGTTTCTCATCAGGACGGAGGAAACGAGCTTGAGGTTCCCCTCCTTCTGCAGGTCGACAGGATATCCGTTAACGCTGAAAGTCCTTACGTTCACCGCCAGAGGTGCGCCTTTTGAGTCTGTGATCGTACCCCTGGGCGGCGCCATCCTTATTATCCTGAGCCTGTTTTGCGATGCAAGCCTGACGTACTCGTTCGCCTTGATCACCTGGAAGAAAAAAAGGCTCATAACAAGCAGCGCAACTGTTATCAAAATTACGAACTGGAGGAACCTTAACCTCCTGTCAATGCTGAAACGGGCCTGTCTGTCAGACATTCCTCTCCGATACCTTCCAATAGATGAGCGCGAATAATATCACAAGGGGCACCCCAAGAAGCTGCTGTACAAAAAACTGTCTTAGAGCCACCTGGCTCGACACTGTCCACAATGCAAAATGGACGGATCCCGAGAAAAGTACAGAGGCCAGTAGGATAATTGCAAAAAAGACCGATGTCCTCCCCTGTGCGGGAATTTTTTGCCATACCCAGCATGAGGCAGCCACAAGGCCTGCATTGAGGGCAGCTGTGAGTCCGGGAAGGTTGGTCCACCTGAAATCCCATATCAGGCCTCCCGCAAAAGCCGCCCAGATAATGATGATCTGCCTCTCTTTCCTCGTCGCCGGCAAAAGAGACATCAACAGCAGCATCATAAGAAAAATATTGGGAACGATAAAAAACCCCATCAGAAAGACCTGGACAAAATCCTGTAAAAACCAAATCACAATCAGCCAGGTCATTCTTTCTTCTCCTCGCCCGTGTAGACTTCAACGCTGTAAAGTTGGGTAAGATGAGCGCCTGCCTGTATCATCACCGGCCTGAAACCGTCTTTGCTCTCCTTTGCACCTATTATCCTTCCTATGGGGATACCGGGAGGAACATGCTTGCCCATCAGGGATGTCGAGACTCCCATCCCCACTTTAAGTCCCCTCTCCTCCGGGACATATAGAAGAGTGAGATTCCCCTTGTCATCGCCGTTTATTACCCCGAGATCGCGGGTCTCGTCAACTGCTGCCGCTATAAGGAATGAAGAAGATGTTATCATGTGCACCCATGAGTAGTTCGGGGCTACCCTTGTGACACGGCCGATCAGAAAACCCTCCGACGTTGCCGCCGCGCCCTCTTTGATGCCGTCCCTGCTGCCCTTATCTATCCTGAAACCCTGCCACCAGTCATCAGGATAACGGAGCGTGATCTTTGCGGTGATTTTGCCCTCTTTAAGAGGGGAAACTTTTATTCCGGCCTTTTGGAGTTCTTCCGACATGACCCTGTTGGCCAGTTCAAGCCTGGTCACCTTCTCCTGGAGGCTTGACCTCTCAAGTACCCAGTTACTGCTGTATTTAACTATATTCCTAAGCTCCATCGCGGGTTTTTCAGGATAGTAAAGTGCGTTGTTTACTCCGTCCACGAGAGTGAAATGCAGTTCAGGAAAAGTTATCATTGCCCAAAGCACACAAAAACCAAGCAGCACAGATACTGCACCGTGCAGCCATGGCTTAAGCTCCCTGTCCAGAATATTCATTCTGACAGCACCTCCAAAACTGCTTGAAAAGACAGTGCAATTTTGCTCAGCTGCCCTGTCTGTCTATCGTTATTGAAACCTTGGTCTTCTCCGTGGGTGTCTCCAGTATCTTCCCCAATCCAAGCGCCACAGAGAAAAGGGGCTGCTCAGCGACGTGGACGGGTACGTTGAGCGCATCTGAGAAACGGAGGCTCAGTCCTCTCAGGAGAGCGGTGCCCCCTGAAAGAACTATCCCCTGGTCCACTATATCCCTTACAAGCTCCGGAGGCGTCTGCTCCACAGCGGAGCGGATCGTGTCTTCAATTTGAGCAACGACAGGTTCCAGTGCCTCTCTTACCTCAACAGAGCTTAATGTGACCACCTTAGGAAGACCATCTACCAGGTCCCGCCCTTTGACGTTCATCGTCAGTTCCTGTTCCATAGGGAGTGCTGAGCCGATCGCCATCTTTATCTCCTCAGCAGTACTCTCGCCTATGGCAAGGGTGTAATTCTGGCGCATCATAGATATTATTGCCTCATCGAGCGAGTTTCCGGCCACCCTAACTGCGTGGTTGACGACTATTCCGCCCAGGGATATAACCGCTACCTCGCAGGTCCCGCCGCCCATGTTGACAACGACGTTGCCCTGGGGTTCGTTTATGGCTATCCCTATGCCCACTGCAGCAGCAAGGGGCTCTTCTACAACTATCGCTTCCTTTGCTCCTGCAGCAAGTGTCACTTCAACGACAGCCCTCTTTTCCACCTCGGTCACACATGCGGGAACGCATACCGCAACTTTGGGGTATGAAAAGAGTTTCCCAGTTCCTGTCAGGTTTTTCATGTAATGCCTGATCATGTGCTCTGTCATCTCAAAGTCGGCGATGACTCCGTTGGCAAGGGGTCTGATGGTTTTGATGCCTATCGGGGTACGCCCGATCATCTTTTTTGCATCCGTACCAAAGGCTATTATCTCTTTTTGGCCCTTTCTGTCGAGGTTCCTCACAGCAACGACTGAAGGCTCATTGACGACCACACCTTTGGACTTCATGAAAATGACCGTGTTTACTGTACCAATGTCTATACCAATTTCATAATTGAACAAGTTCGGTCTGAACTTCAACACCCTGCCACCTGCTTTCAAAAATTTCCCTGAAAAAAACATCCATGTATATTATCTCATTTAAAAGCGCGGACCGCATCATGGAACTTGGGTAAGTCGCCCCCGCGCTGCAATGTAATGTCCCAAAAGCTCCACACCGAGAAAATCAAGACCCTTTCTAAGATGATCGGTTATGTTTATGTCTTCTCTGCTCGCAGAACAGCTTCCGTCAGGATGGTTATGGAGCAGTACGACGCCGTATGCATTTATTCTGACAGCCTTTCTGTAGAAAACAGGGATATCCAGATAGGCACCGCTCTGACCCCCGTAGGATATCTTCTCTTCTTCCAGCACCTTTCCTCCGGCATCCAGAAAGAGCGCCCAGATCATCTCCCTGTCACAGAAGCGGACCTCTTTCGCTATCATTTCCAGCCTTGTCTCCCACCGGACCCGTTCTTTTCCTCCAAGGGAGGCGATCCTGTTGCCCAGTTCAATAACTGCTGCCACTGTTGCCACTTTTGATGAATTGAGACCTTTTTCAGTCATAAGCTCCCTGGCCCCCGCACGGCAAAGCCCCTCAAGTCCTCCCCAATCATTCAATATCGAGGCGGAGAACTCAAGCACATCTTCTCCCTTTCTTCCTGTTCTCAGAAGTACAGCCAGGAGTTCAACCACAGAAAGAGAATTTGCTCCGTGGGCAAGAAGCTTCTCTCTCGGTCTCTCCTCTTCAGGCAGATCTTTAAGTTTCATTCCGGCCTATCTCGGCCAGTATGGGTTGTAGAGTTTTTCAGCGCCTATCGTCGTCTCTGGCCCATGTCCGGGGAAGACTCTGATCTTCTCCGGCAGATCAGACAATTTTTTCAGCGAATCGATAAGCACGTCCTCATTTCCGCCGGGCAGATCGCTTCTTCCGATCGAGCGGGCAAATAGAGTGTCTCCGGATATCAGAACTTCCTCCTCACCTTCTGTGACATGGAGACAGATCCCACCCAACGTGTGTCCCGGCGTATGGATGACTCTGACATTCATGTTGCCGACTTTCAGGATATCACCTTCACTCAGCTTTTTATCTGCTGAAGTCAGTTCTACAGAGGCACCCATGAAGGCAGAGAGGTTCCTGTTTGCGTCGACAAGACAGTCTGCATCTTCCGTATGTATCGCTATCCCGTTTTCAGAGAGGTTCCTGAGTTCAGATACGCCTCCTATATGGTCGCCGTGTCCGTGGGTCAGAATTATCCAGTGGAGCCTGATGTCGTTATCTCTGATATACTTCTCGACCTCAGCCGCAGGACCTCCGGGATCGACAACTATACCCTCGCCCCCTGCGTCGCTGATGACATAACAGTTTGTCCAAAGAGCCCCCAGGGCAAACCTTTTGATCTTCATGCTTCATTCACTCCCTGCTGTCTATCATCAGAGTAACGGGACCGTCATTGCATATCTCAACCTTCATCAGAGCCTGGAAAACTCCTGTGGCTGCAACTACTCCCCTTGACTCTATCTCTCCGACGAATTTTTCATACATCCTGTTGGCTTCAGTCGGTTCAGCGGCATTAGTCCAAGACGGCCGCCTGCCTCTTTTGCAGTCTCCGCACAGCGTAAACTGGGATACTATAAGTATCTCTCCCTTTTCGTCAATGACTGACCTGTTCATTTTACCTGACTCGTCATCGAATATCCTCAGATTAACAACTTTATCTGCAAGCCATGCGATGTCCTTTTGGGTATCACCCTCGGCAACACCCAAAAAGACGCACAGACCTTTCCCTATGCTCCCTGTCACATTGCCGCCGACAGTCACGCTTGCCCTGTCGACGCGCTGCAGCAGTGCCTTCAAACATGATCACCCCCTGGTTATCTCTATTACTCCCGATATGGTATTGAGCCTCGCTATTATTCTGTAAAGATGCTCCAGGTCCTTTATCTGGACATCGGCAGCTACCCTTGTTCTTGAATTGTTCACAACGTTTGCCCTTATACCCACAAGCACTCCGTCCATCGCCGTTATGGCCTGAACTATCTCTCCGAAGAGAGTAGGCTTGTCAATGCCCTCAACCTTTATCCTCGCTGTGTATCGGTGGTCCTTTAGTCTGCCCCACGATACAACTATCAGCTTGTTGGGGTCGGCCTTGTCTATGTTAGCACAATCTTTGCGATGTACCGTTATACCCCTGCTCTGTGTCACACATCCGATGATCTGGTCGCCCGGAACCGGACGGCAGCACTGGGCAAGCGAGACAAGAACGCCCGAGGCACCCTCGACAACTATCTCAGAGTCGGCTTCGCTCCTTTGAGCAGGTGCCTGGGCCGGGATAGGTTCCGGAGCCTGTTTTGTGTCGGATGATATCCTGCCAAGTATGCTGGCGGCTGTATGGCTTCCTGTCCCCACAGAAACAATGAGTTCTTCAGTGTTGAGATAGCCCATCTCTCTGGCTACCTGACTTAGGTGGGGAGAGAGCGATTCAAGCGGATTTTCCGCTCCGGGGTTCCTTCTCAGAGCCTCTTTTTCAAGGAGGTCCCTGCCCCTCCTTACCTTTTCTTCTCTTTCCTGCCTGTCCTGCTGGCGAAACCAGCTCTTTATCTTGCTCCTGGTCCTTGTCGATTTTGCTATCTTGAGCCAATCGCGCGATGGTTTGCCCTGAGGCGAAGTCAGTATTCGTACGATGTCGCCGTTTTGCAGCACATGATCCATCGGGGCGATCCTCCCGTTTACCATAGCCCCAACGCATTTATGCCCTATCTCAGTGTGGATGGCATAAGCAAAATCTATAGGAGTGGATCCGTTTGGTACTGATATCACATTTCCTTTGGGAGTAAAGACAAATACTTCTGTTGAGAGGACGTCTGTTTTCAGGTTGTCCAGAAACTGGGAGCTTACCCCCTCTTCTTCCTGACCTTCAGGCACTACCTCAAGGGCTTTTCTTATCCATGTGAGCCCTTCGTCAAGATGGTCCACTCTCCGGCCGCCCTCTTTGTAGTTCCAGTGGGCGGCTATCCCATACTCGGCAAGAGAATGCATCTCCCATGTCCTTATTTGCACTTCCAGAGGCTCACCGGCAGGACCGACCACAGTCGTATGAAGGGATTGGTAAAGGTTGCTCTTTGGGTTGGCTATATAATCATCAAACTGGCCCGGAATAGGTTTCCATATGGTATGTACTATCCCAAGGACCTGGTAGCAGTCAGCTACGTTTTTTACTATGACCCTTAGAGCCAGAAGATCGTAAAGCTGGTCAAGCGAAAGGTTTTTTCTCCTCATTTTTTCATATATGCTGTAAAAGTGTTTGGGCCGCCCCTTTATGGAGGCCTCAAGACCATCTTCTTCAATTTTCTGGGAGAGGATATCCATAGCTTCTTTAATTATCATTTCACGCTCTGGAAGTTTTTTTCTCACCCTGCGTTTTATGTCATAGTACATCTCGGGATCAAGGATACGAAAAGAGAGATCCTCTAGTTCCCTCTTTACCTGGTATATACCAAGACGGTGCGCAAGGGGAGCATATATCTCAAGGGTCTCCCTGGCGATCGTGATCTGTTTCTCCCTTTTATGGGAGGAGATGGTCCTCATATTATGAAGACGGTCGGCCAGCTTGATAAGGACGACCCTGATGTCCTTCGCCATGACCACAAACATTTTTCTCAGGTTTTCGGCCTGATAGTCTTCAAATGTCTTAAAAGGAAGTTTGCCAAGTTTGGTTACCCCGTCTACAAGGGTGACAACGCCCTGTCCGAATTTATCACGAAGCTCTTCAGTAGTCACCTGTGTATCTTCAAGGACATCGTGCAGCAGCGAAGCGATTATCGTCTCACGGTCGATCTCCATCCCTGCCAGTATCGCTGCAACAGATACGGTGTGTACGACATAGGGATCACCACTGTACCTCATCTGACCCCCATGTGACTCCGCAGCGAATACAAAGGCCTCACCTATGGCGATCACATCTTCCCTGGAAAGGTATCTTGAAATTTTAGTCCAGAGGTCCTGCCATGTCAGCCTGAGCGTTGAGACACGCTGAGACTCGGGTATGCGTCCCCAGTACCCTTCCATAAGAGATCTGCAGTTTTTTTCGCTCAGTCCGCCCTCTTCTTTTCTGCTTATTCCCGACATATGGGCAGAACGCACATTTATTATTCCCGGTTTGTTCTCTTCGCTCATTTAAGTACCACCGTGCCATTCAACAGCAGTTATGCTGTAACCATCTTTTCAAGCACAAGCTGGAGGGATGTCACATTACGCCATGTATCCACACGCGGTCTGTATACCCACCCCATCAGGCCTTCCCTGTCCTTTACGATATCCGCCGCACCAAAGCCGAGGAGCGTTGACTCGCCCAGATCGATCTTTACATGTTTTCCATTTTTGCCAAGCGGGATGATCTTTACGCTGCCGCTGTACGGGGAATATAGCTTCGGACATGGATTATCCATTCCGAAAGGTCCAAGCTTTTCAGCTTCGTACCATGCCTTGAGGTCAAGTTCCGATGGGATCCAGTACAGAAGATCTTCCTTGTCGCTTGACACCTTGACCTTCGAGAGCATCCTTTCCATCTCATCCCTGACTTCCTGCCATTTGTCGGTCTTCACGCTGAAGCCTGCGGCGAGACGGTGACCTCCCCACGTGTTCAGCATGGGAGCAAGTGTCTTAAGTATACCGACAGCATCACCTCCGGCAGGCATCCTGAGGGTACCCCTCATTATGTCGCCGACAGCAGCCACGAGAGCGACAGGAGCGTTCCTCTCGCTGCATATCCTGCTCGCCACGCTGCTGAGTACACCTACGGACCAGTCTTTGTCAGTCAGTACATACTGGTAAGGTTCTGCCTGTTCCCCGTCGACCTGCTCGAGGATCTTTGAGGAGAGTTCTCTTCTTTTTTTGTTAAGTTCTATTATCTTGTCGACCTTATCGGAAAGATCCTCGGCATTAAACAGTATTTTCACTGCAAGATCTGCAAAGTAGAGCCTGCCCGCCGCGTTAAGGCATGGTATGATCTTCATCGCAAGATCTTCCGGATCAAGTGCGGAAGGAATAATGCCAAGCTTTTCCATAAGAATTGCAAGGCCTGGTCTCGGAGCTCTCCTGAGTACATCCATGCCTCCCTGGACAAGGACTCTGTTCAGGGGCGAAGCAAGCGATACACAATCGGCAATTGTTGCCAGCGCGACCAGGTCAAGTAGTTTTCGCAGCCTTTCCCGGGGAAGAAGTTCATTTTGCCATGCCCAGCACCAAATGACCCCGGCCGCACAAAGCCTTTTGGCCGTGATATCGCCGCCGATCTGGGGATTTACCATTGTGTCCGAAACGGCAAGTTCTCCCTCAGCCAGATGGTGGTCGAGGATCACTACCGGAATGCCGCTGTCTCTTATCAGTCTGACGGATTCGGCATCCTGGGTCCCGCAGTCAACGACGATCACAAGGTCACACTTTCTCTTCGCTATTGTTGTTGCTACATCCGAGTGAAGGCCGTACCCCTGATTGAACCGGTGCGGGATGAAATACCTTACGCTTGCCTTCCTGTGCAGAGCCATTTCAACAGCCAAAGCAGTAGCTGAGATCCCGTCGACATCATAGTCTCCGTATACGACAACGTCAGATCTTTCGTTCAAAGAGCGGAACACACCAACAGCGAGCGAATTGGTCTCACCTAGATCCAGTGAGTCCAGCATGCTCTCCATGTCCGGAGATATCCAGCTTTTTATCACAGAATCACTTGTCTCCGAAGTCACTCCCCTCATCTCCAGCAGTGCAGCCTGGAAAAGAGAGCAGTCAAGGCGCGCAGCTATGTCTGCCGCTGTCCGACCCGGTCTGTAAATGTTCAGTTCATCTTTCGAACAGAATACTACCAAACTACTCGACCGTTCCGCCCGAAGTGTTTTCCTCGGCATTATGTGTAAGGCCGGCATCCTCGCTTATGGGCAGAGGGCTTCTCGCTGCTGCCACAGATTCAAGTATAGTCTTTTTTTCTTTTTCGACGGCTGCTATCCTTTCATCTTTCGCTTTAAGCTCTTTCTTGTATTTGCCTCTAACCTCAAACATGGAGAATATTGAGAATATCCACATTATCGCAGCGCCGGCACAGAAGATAAGGACCTCCCAGACCCCCTGCGGGAGGACCCATTCAAAGACAAGAAACCTGACTGTGACGTCACCAATGTTCTGGAAAGCAAAAAGTGCGGACAGGAACATGGTAACCGTTATCGCTAGTATATAGCTCTTCATAAAACCCCTCCTCATAGGCAAGCGATCAGAATGCTTTCTGTTTGATTATCTATAATACAACAAAATGATGATAAAAAGACAAAAAAAAGAGGGGCGTAAGCCCCCCCCTTAGAACAAAAAATGATATTAAAATTTTGGAGAGCGCAGATACCATTCGGCGACGATAGAGCTCGCAATGTATATCGAACTATAGGTCCCTACGACTATCCCGACAAGGAAGGCAAACGCAAAATTGCTGATCACCTCTCCGCCGAATAAATACATTGCCAGTACAGGCAGCAGTGTGGTCAGAGATGTGTTTATAGTCCTTGCCAGAGTCTGGTTTATTGACAGGTCCACAAGTTCAAGGATCCCTTTAGTCTTTGCCGAAGCCCAGTTCTCCCTTACGCGGTCGAGCACAACGATGGAATCGTTGAGAGAATATCCCACCACCGTGAGTATGGCAGCAATGAAGGAGACTGACACTTCCTTGCCGGTGAAGCTGAACATTCCCAGCATTATCAGCGTGTCATGCAGAAGTGCAACGACAGCAGCTATCCCGAAGCGAAATTTAAAACGGAAAGCCATGTAAGTAAGAATGCCGGCCAGGGCAAGCGAAAGTGCAATAATTGCCTGAGCCCTGAGTTCTTTGCCCACAACAGGCCCTACTTTGTCTATCTTGAGGATCTTAAGGTCGCCGAAGTCATTTTTGAGCTTCTCCAGCACCTCTCTTCTGACCTCTTCATCCTGAGCCTGGAAACGTATCAGGATCTCATTTTTGTTATAAGCCTGGATTATCGCCTGCCCCTGCCCAATCGAGCTGAGGCTGGAACGTATTTCGGCAACTTCCGCAGGAGAAGAGAATTCGACCTGCAGAACAAGGCCTCCGGTAAAGTCTACACTGAGATTAAGCCCCTTAAAAGCTACCAGACCAATGGAAAAGGCCACAAAAACGAGGCTGATCAGAATGGCGTACATCCTGTATTTCATGAATGGCAAATTAAGTTTCGAAGCATTAAAAGCAACCATTAACAGCGCCTCCTTCCTATAGCGTTTTCATTTTCCGGTGTGAAAGCATAACACCGAGCAGCGACCGGGTAACTATAACATTGCAGAAAACAGCTGAAATAACACCGATGCTCAGAGTCACTGCAAATCCCCTGATCGGTCCGCTTCCGAAATAGAAGAGCACGGCAGCTGCGATCAGAGTAGTGATATTAGAGTCCAGTATTACGACCAGAGCTTTCCTAAAACCTGCGTCAAGAGCTGCCATCTGAGTTTTGCCGGATGCAAGCTCTTCTTTCATGCGTTCATATATGAGAATGTTGCCGTCGACAGCCATTCCTATAGTCAGGATGATACCGCCGATCCCCGGAAGAGTAAGAGTAGATCTGAGGAAGATGAGGCCTGCCATCACAAGCAGCATGGCTACACAGAGAGCCAGATCGGCAGCCAGCCCCAGGAAACCATAATAAATGACCATAAACATGACCACCAGGACAGCACCTACAAGTCCGGAGCGTATACCATCATTTATGGAGTCTGCACCGAGGGTCGGACCGACAGATCTGTTTTCAAGGATCTCAACAGCTACCGGAAGCGCACCTGCCCTCAGCATTATGGCAAGCCTGTTTGCTTCGGGAGTCGAGAACTTTCCAGTTATCTGTGCCTCTCCTCCGGAGATACGCTGCTGGACGACAGGAGCGGATATCACGACCCCGTCGAGCACTATGGCGATCTGCTTGCCTACATTGGCCGCAGTTGCCTCATCAAAAAGTTTGGCGCCTTCTGAGTTGAATTTCAGGGATACGGCTGCTTTGCCAAACTGGTCAAAAGTCGTGTCAGCCTTAGTAAGGTCCTTGCCGGTGACATAAGCCTTGCCCAAAAGATAAGCTGCGCCGTCTTCACCCTTGCCGACCACTATGTCCGGGTTCGCTTTTACAGCTTCCTCCATTTGTTTGACATATCCATCGACCTCGTTCTTTGCCTGCTGCCAGCGATCCTGCGCCGACCGGAACTGTTCGTCACTGTCATAGTTAGAGCGTACAGGTTCAGCGGGAACTCTCGGAGATTCTCCAAGTACCTGCCTGAACTCCAGTACAGCGGTCCTTCCTATAAGGTCAAGGGCCGCTTCCGGATCTTCTATGCCTGGCAGGTCTACCGCAATGCGGTCATCTCCCTGTTTCTGGATCACAGGTTCAGCGATCCCATACTGGTCGATACGGCTCCTGAGCACTGCAAGGAGTCGATCGATGCTGTCCGGCGTTACGGGATTTCCAGGTGTACCTTTCGCCTGCAAAACTATGTGAACACCACCCCTGAGGTCCAGTCCCAAACGGACTTTGCCCTGTATGGGGAAAACTATGTATGCGGCAATGAGTATCACTGTCAGAATAAAACCCAACCGCCATTTGTCTCTTTTTACCATAGAGAAAGCGCCTCCTTGCAAAGAAAACGGAGTGGACAAGCTGGTCGTCCTCTCCGTATAAACATACTGCTACATTTGAGACTAGATTCTAGGCCTCTTCCTTTTCTGTATCTTTTGATTCTTCAGCTTCCGCCTCGACCACTGCGGTCTCTTTTACCGGCTCTTCAGCTGTTTCAGCCGGGATCTCATCCTTTTTGACTTTCTTTTTCTTTGGCCTGGCATCTGATGAACCGTCTGTCTTCTTCATTGATACAGAGCTCTTGAGTATCCTTGCCTTTACTCCCTCGTCAAGCTCAATGATATAGCTGTCATCAAGGATCTCTCTTACTATTCCAAAAAAACCGCCTGCCGTGATAATCGTAGAACCTCTGCTGATGCTTGCGAGCATTTCTTCATGCGCCTTCTGTTTTTTCTTCTGCGGACGAATAATCATGAAATAAAAAATCGCCGCAAACATTGCGAGAGGAAGCATCATGCCTACAAGTCCGCCCTGCTGTCCGCCCAAATCAATTCCTCCTTAACATATATTTTATTTTTATATAAATCGAATTTTTGGGTCAAAAGTAACGTTGGTTATTTTAACATGACTTAAGCCCTTTGTGTAATAAAATGCACTAATGCTTTTCTTCTCTTTCTTTAAGGAAGAAGAGGAGTTTCTCAAGCTCCACGAAAATGTCCACCCTGTAAAAGAGGATCTTTTCCGGCACGACCACTGTTGCAGGCGTAAAGGCAAGTATCCCTTTAAGGGATGAGGACAGCACGGCCTTATCAACACAATTCTGGGCGGCGGAGGCCGGGACTGCGAGGATCAGAACTTCAATACCACGCTCTTCCATCACCTTTGCTATCTCATCTACATGCCAGCAGCGGACACCCATTATCTCGTGCCCGACCTTTTCTGGGTCTACGTCGAAAAGAGCGTCAACTTCAAACTTGTAGCTTTGGAATGCAGCGTGTCCCATAAGCGCTGTACCAAGGTTTCCTACTCCGGCGAGAGCTACTTTCCATACCTTTGGAGAGGCGAGTATATTTTCTATATGGAGGCAGAGGCGGTTGACATGATACCCGACACCTCTTTTGCCGATCTCTCCAAAATATGAGAGGTCCTTGCGCACCTGGCTTGCCTTTATTCCAAGGATCTCACCTATTTGAAGCGATGATACGACCTTCCGTTCCTCTTCCTTCATCTGGATCAGCAGCCGATAATACTGGATAAGCCTCTCGACGGTCGGTTCTGCCACCTTCATACAACGCACCTCCTGGTTTATGCTGGTAAAAAATTATAGAATGATCAAAACAGAAACTGTCCCTGCCTGTTGCTGCCTTTTCCCTTTGTCCCTGTCATTTTCTACAAATGGGGAAATCTGTCCCGGCAAAATGCGACCGTCCTTCGAGAGATTCCTCTATTCGTATCAGCCGGTTGTACTTCCTGAGACGTTCTATGCCTCTCGGCGCTCCTGCTTTGATCTGTCCGGCTCCCGTGGCTACAGCAAGATCCGCTATAAAACTGTCTGCAGTCTCTCCCGACCTGTGGGATACTATGGTCCTGTATCCGCCGCGTCGGCCCATTTCAACAAGCTTGAGGGTCTCAGTCAATGTACCTATCTGATTGGGCTTTACAAGCACAGCATTTGCCGCGCCCCTGTCTATGCCAAGCTGGAGCCTGTCTGTATGAGTGACGAATATGTCGTCGCCGATCAGTTGTATCTTGTTCGACAATCTTTTGGTCATGTCTATCCAGCCCTGCCAGTCATCTTCGGCAAGTCCGTCTTCTATCGAGATTATCGGATACTTCTCACATATCAGCTCGTAAATGTCAATAAGCTCGCTCGCAGTATACTTGTAGTCACTGCCGTGAAACTGATAAGCGCCTTTGTTGTAGAACTGGTTTGCCGCTATGTCAAGACCTATCGAAATTTCCTTGCCGGGCTGATAACCTGCGCTTCGTATCGCCATGAGCAGAAAGTCCAGAACTTCTTCCTGATCCCTGAAGTCTGATGCAAAGCCGCCCTCGTCTCCTGTACCGGTAGATTTGCTGTACTTGGCAAGGATGCGGTTCAGTGCATGGTAGGTCTCAGCACCCATCCGCAGAGCTTCCGTAAAAGATGGGGCGCCATGGGGTATGATCAGAAATTCCTGAATATTGAGGTTGTTGTTGGCGTGGGTCCCTCCGTTGATCACGTTCATCAGAGGAACAGGCAGGAGGTTGGCGTTGAGTCCGCCGAGATACCTCCAAAGCGGCAGGTTTTTCGAGTAAGCTGCTGTTCTTGCCGTGGCCAGAGAGACTCCCAGTATCGCATTGGCTCCCAGTTTCTTTTTGTGCATTGTCCCGTCCAGTTCAATAAGGGCTTTGTCAATATGATCCTGCTTTAGCGGATCCATCCCCTTCAATGCCGGAGATATTATCTCTTTTATATTCTGTACAGCCTTAAGTACTCCTTTGCCCATATATCTTCCGCTGTCTCCGTCTCTCAGTTCATGTGCCTCATATGTTCCTGTTGAGGCGCCTGACGGGACGCTCGCTTTTCCTACGATGCCTGAATCAAGGGTCACCTCCACCTCAACTGTGGGAAATCCTCTTGAATCCAGCACTTCTCTGCCATGCACGTTGGTTATGTATGACATACAAGCTTACCCCCTTCTTAGGTAATTCACCAGGGACGTTCTTCCCTGTCAACTTTTTTCTCTTCGAGCATTTCATAAGCCGGGGCGTTCCTCTTGAGCTGCACCTCGTCCGAAATCAGCACCTTTACCTTCACTATCCTGCCGGGGTAGGCAATCTCAATAATGTCGCCGGACCTGACCTCTGCAGCCGGTTTGCAGGTCCTGCCGTTTATTCTGACAGCACCTATCTCCACCATCTCCTGTGCAAGAGTCCTGCGTTTTATCAGCCTTGAAAGCTTAAGATAGTCGTCACTGAATAACGTGGATAATACAGTCACAGACTATATTTATGAGTAATTATAAGATATAATATCTGCAAGAAATCTATATAAAACGAGGAGAAACCTTGCAGAAATGAAACCCAAAACTA